>CAZEMW010000331.1:0-5019 GCA_964513105.1 uncultured Fibrobacterota bacterium | reverse complement strand
AGCGTCCACAGTAGTTTCCCGTCGCTGATCCGCAAACCGACAGCCTGTTTGAAATTGGCAAAATACTCACGTGCGGGCCCAAACATTGCGTTCCCTTCAGCGGTATCGACGAACTGCGTCACAGCCACTGCGAGTACGGTATCCTGAATAAGGCAATTTCGGATGATGGTTGCCGAATCACCCTCGGCTTCCCAGCTCCAGATGATCTCACCGCTTTCCTGATTCAAATACCATACCTTACGGCCGAATGACTGAACCAGGTTACTCCCATGAATAAGAGTATGGGCAACGCCGAAGAGCTTTTTATCCCACTGATTTTCTATCGTATTTCCTCTTTTGTCCAGCTGCGAACGAAGGAGGGCGGTGTTGAAATATTTCTTTTCTATTTCTCCGCTGCGAAGGTTATATGCAACAAGTCCTTCTCCAATACGCCCGGTATAACCAAACAGATATTTGCTGTTCATTGCCCACATCTGATTTGTAGACTGATGAGCAACACTCGGAAAATTGATCCCCAGATAATCTTCACGCCACAGAAGCACCCCGCTGAACGCATCCCGCGCCCAGGTGCCCCCACCGACCGTTCCCGTCCAAGTGCAGCCTGCAACACGTTCCGACTCAAACAAACACAACCCGCGACGTTCCTCGTTGGTAAAATAGGCATCGGGCGCCCCGATCCAGCGGACCTGATTGGGAATTCTTATGCGATGATCATTCTGATAACTGCTCAGCGTTGAGTCGTCTTTCCAGTGTGAGAACTCGTTAACATCGGACGGTATCGGTACGTAGTGTTTCTTCCAGCTTCCCCCCTGTTTTATGTACGCTGTTGCGTTGTATCCCAATACCCTGTTAATCTCGCTCATCGGCGGTCCCTTATCACCAAGCGCATCGAGATCGGCAACCAGGACATTTACCAGGCGATCCAGAAATGGAAGCGTGGCGGCGGTGGGAACATAGCTGACGGAGGCCAGGGGATACATTTCTTTGGTGAAAAGGTTTTTTCGTGCCGCCAGCGTCTTGGCCTCATCCAGTGCCAGCCCATGCACAAGCACCCGACCACCATCGGTAAGCCCAGCCTCCAGCTCCCCATCCACGGTACCTACAACCACGCAATAGCCGCCCTGAATCCCGGCGGCATTCAATACCTCCGATGCTGTCGGCAAATCGGCAAATGCAATAGCGTTACACGCTAGAAGAAATCCTATCCACTTGCTGCAGTGTCTCATGTATTCACCCTCCTTAAACTGGTAGTAGAGTTTCGAGCGTTATGTTGTCTCTCTGCTTCGAAATGTACCGTCTTTTCGGGGCTGAGGGTAGAAATTAAGCATTTATGCATTCGGATTTTGTATACTTATACAAGTTCGAAGCCAATTATCTGTTTGAGATTGAGTTTCGTTGCCGGAAATCTAAGCCGATCAAGCCCGCAAGCGTGAGGGAATGCCTGGATGGACTCCCGGGCAGAAAACGTTTCTCATGTATTCGAGCAAACGCGAGATAGAAAGAAAAACAGCAATGGAGAATCAAGGCTACAAACTGGCTCTACAATTGATCAGGGACTACGTCATATCCACTCCCGAATCACACCTTCCCTCTCTATCCGAGATGGCTCGCCGTTTTGGCCTTCACCGACACACGATTCGAAAAGCGGTGAAAATACTCTGCGATGAGAACGTCTTAATCGCGAGACAAGGCAAGCGAATAGCCATTGCCGGACGAAATTCACCGCCGCCAAAAGCCAAACCGCGTTCGGCGGAAAAAATGTATACCATTCTTTTGGACCTGGTCCGCGAAGGGATGCACCGAAGAGGCAATCCCTTTCCGAAACAAGCGTATTTTGCCCGTCTACACCATGTTTCGGTAAGCACGGTCAAAGCGGCGTTCGATCGTTTGATCGCAGAGGGCTTTGTGCGCAAGGAAGGGAAGCGGTTCTATATTCGCAGCCCGTCGAACTGCATCATAAACAGTTACGACACACCGGTAATTATTATTCTCGGCCGCAAATCAACCACCTGGAACGGGATATGTAATTCAAGGTTTGCCCAGTCATTCGGCACTACCTTTGTGGATCTGGCGAACGAAGCGGGAATCGAGCTTCACTGCTGCCTTTCCCATCCGAGCAAAAACAGCCCATTCTTACCCGCCGGCCGGAGCGCAACATGTCAATTCATCGAATCGCTGGGAGACCGCTATTACGGCACCCTTATCTGCGATTCACCTTCCTACATAGGCTCTCTCGACAATTGGATTCAGCATCTCAGCAAATACCGGCGTCCAATAGTTTGGTTTGACCGAGCAGGAGACACAAATGTGCCGTTAGCCCACTCGGGGCCTTTGTTCTATCGATGCCGTTTTGATGAAAACCGAGTGACGGAGATTGCCCTCGATGCGCTGGGCGGTTTCAATCATACCGTTGCGGCATATCCCTGGCATGTTGATGACCCACTGGAGCAGTGGCAGGAAAAAAGATTGAATGAAATGCAGAAATTCAACTCAAAAACGCCACGCTATCCACGCATCGTCGGCGTACCGCCTATTCTGCATGAACAGCAATCCCCCACACTGTTTCTGCAGGGCTGTCGCACTCTTGAATCAACGGGGATTCCCATTATCAAACATGCTTTTGATTTCTTTGAATCCGAAAGCAGTTATATTTTTTCGAACCTCAAACAAGCGCCTGAATGGCTACCGAAACGATACCAGGCTGTCACCGCAGCAATTCTCTCAAAGATGAGACCTCCCGATGAGAAAAAGGTCAAACCGTACTATACCCAAAGCAGAATCATTCTTAATGCCGCCCGCTTAGTGCCATGCCTGAATATTCCGGATGTGACGGCCATTCTTGCACCAAATGATAGGCTGGCTTCAATGTTTTTTCGCTGGCTTAAGGATGTCGGCGTCGCCATTCCGCAAGAAATTTCCCTACTTTCATTTGATAATACGTATCGCTACTCGTTCAGTCCTCTTGCGACGATTGATTATCGCTTTGGTTTGCTGGGGCATCAGGCATTTCATGCCATTATCAATGATGTTCCACTTCCACGTGACATACCGATTCAACCGCGCATTATCGCGGGCCATACGCTCGGTCCCGCTCCTCAGAAAAGTCCAATGGCCTGACCATGATTCCGGTTTTGGCTGAAAAGAATGGGGAGTACAGACTGCGAAACTTGGGCTAAGCGAACCGCCTTCGGTCGTCACGAAAAAAAGGGACGGTGCCGCATGGCTCCGTCCCTTCGAACTGTGGTGTTTGTGAGCGACCTCTAAGTGCCGGCTGCTCACTCTTTCTTTTCCAGGTTCACACGAACCGCACCCGTCGGGTCGATCAGAATCCCAATCACGGAATTGGATCCGACCGTGTTGGGAATGTACCGTCCGCGAGGATCTATAAGACGGCCACTCGAGTTGAGAGAATTGCTCCGGTGAACCCGAAGTTGCGGGATTTCTTCCCGGACCGCAGACACCCCACTGCCCTCGCCCATTACGTGAATTGTCGAAGGATGTCCGATGACTTTGCGCCCTTCGTCCAATTCCAACTCAACAATGAGGGAGCGGACTCCAGGTACGGACAGTGTGCATCTGGCTTGCCAGAACTTGTAGGAGTTCCCCGGAAGCTCGGCGAGCAAACGGTCACAATCGTAGAACCGAACCGTCTTAATGGGATCATACTCGCCGCCTACCCCCGCGCCTTGCACCTTTATGGTCACCGTGGTGTCAACCGGGACTCCGATATACTCCCTGCCATCCGGGCCGAATGTAAACGGTCGGGTGGGCGCACTAATCGCGACGCTGGGTGGTGCGTGCAACCCACCGAAATTTCCGCTTGAACCGCCGACCCAGTGAACACCCCATTGTGCCGACTCGTTGTTCTCCAGGGTTGGATGGCGGGATACATACGCCTGCCAGACTTTTGCTATCCGTGCATCGGGAAACCACGCCGCCCGGCTCTTATCACCGGGGTACTCATCATATGGGTAGACCCTCGGGTATTCACCAAACCAGGTACTACAGTCTCCCAGCCACCCGTCCTCAATTGCGATGTCCATCAGCTCGACCGGACCATTTCCAGGATCGGCATCCTCCGGAACGCGATAGGCGACGATCGCGTCAAACCACGGCCAAGCCATATCCCGCGAGCTGTAGAAGCCATGTCCCCAACTCCACATGGGGGCGTACGCAACCGGCTCCCCCTGGGCACGACGTTCCCGGAAGGATGAGAAGGAATTATTGTTTGTGCCGGATGGATTGGAAACGTCCATGCACTCGTAATCACCCTTGCAGTTACGCGGCCATTCATCAATCATGATACGAGGTGTCTGTTTCCCACCTTCCAGGCACGCGTCCCATTGCGCATGATAGGCTATAGATCGATTGGGAAACCATCCCGTTAGTGTCCTGGGAAAATTGGTGTTCCGGGAATAGCCGTATGACAGAAAAGGGGCATGCTTGAATTCGGGATGTCCACTTTTCTCGGCGGCCTCATCAAAAACCTCCTGCATACCTGCGGCGTCGTCCGGCTTGGCCCGCCACTCATAGTACAACATGCCGAATCCCCAGCGATGCAGCATTATGCTTTTGTCGTGAGTCAGTTCATTTTCATCGATAAGTATGCCCCGAAGGACCTCTACTCCTTTGGGCCAGAACACTCGCCAGCGTTCTTCTGCATTATAGTACGAAGCTTCTATAAGGGCGCTGTCCATGGGCATAATGCTATCCGACGGTACTGCCGCCCGGGGTCGGGCAAGGAAACTGCCGACAAGAATGAGAATACCCCCCAGTATCACTCGCTTGTTACCCAACAGGAGTTTATTGCCTTTCTTCTTCTGATTCATTTGCCAATCCTTAGGTTTAGCCCATTTGCGGTCGTGTACAGTCTCCGGCGACCTCGCCCGGAGAGCATTCAGTTATCCAAATCACTAAAATAGAGATATTGCGAGCTTGTGGCAAGCCAAGCTTTCGTATATTCGAATTTCAAAGCACAAAGGCACCATTCTGTCCCGCCTCCACTATTCAGGACACTAC
>CAZEMW010000330.1:801-5052 GCA_964513105.1 uncultured Fibrobacterota bacterium | reverse complement strand
CGGTTGTCTGCTCCGCGCTCACCGGCGACAATTTCGGCGAGGTCCGAAGAGCACTCCTCTCCGCGGCACCCTCGGAGTTTGTCGAGCGCACAAGCATTGTCGCCGATCTGGTGGGGCCCGGGGAGTGCGCCGTTCTGGTGGTTCCGATCGATAAAGAAGCTCCCAAAGGACGACTGATTCTTCCCCAGGTACAGAGCATCCGTGATCTTCTGGACCACGACTCTTTCTGCATGGTGGTAAAAGACAGAGAACTTCGGCGGGCACTCGAACGCCTGAACACGCCGCCTGCCCTGGTTGTCACCGATTCTCAGGCTTTTCTGAAAGTAGCGGCGGATACTCCACCCGACATTCCGATGACCTCATTCTCTATTCTTTTCGCCCGACATCAGGGAGATCTGACTGAGATGGTTCGCGGCGCTCTGGCTATTGAGAGGCTCAAACCCGGAGACCGGATTCTCATTGCCGAAGCCTGCTCGCATCATCCTATCGGTGAGGATATCGGCACGGTGAAGATACCTCGATGGCTTACGCAATATGTGGGCGGTAAACTGGAGATCGAGAGTACGCGAGGACATGATTTCCCGGATGATATCTCCGATTTCTCGCTCATCGTACATTGCGGAGCCTGCATGTGGAATCGTCGGGAGATGCTCTCCAGAATTTCCCGAAGTCGCGAAGCAGGGGTGCCGATCACCAACTACGGGCTTGCTATTTCGTATTCCCTCGGCATATTCGAGCGCGCACTTGCACCATTTCCGGCGGCTCTGGACACTTATTTGCGGGAAAAAGGGTGATTATGAGTATAGAACAACTGCTCTCGAAAAAAGAATTCTCCCACGAAGACATCACGGGGCTTCTTCGGGCCCGATCTCCCGAAGATCTTGAAACGATTCGAGCCGAAGCCGAGCGGGAGTTGCTTCGGACCTGCGGTTCCGAAGTGTACTATCGGGGGCTAATTGAATTCTCGAATTACTGTCGAATGGATTGTCTGTATTGTGGAATCCGCAAGAGCCTGGATTCGGTTGATCGATACGAACTGACATTCGATGAAATCGTGGAGGGTTCAAAATGGTGCGCGGATCAAGGGTACGGCTCGGTGGTGCTTCAGTCGGGAGAACGCAATGACGAACGTTTTGTCTCGTTCGTAGAACGGGTTGTCGCCGAAATCAAGCGATCAACCGTATCGGAAAAACTGCCCGACGGCCTGGGGATCACCTTGTGTGTCGGCGAGCAGACGCGCGAAACCTACGCTCGTCTTCGAAAAGCCGGCGCACACCGGTATCTGCTTCGGATAGAAAGCTCCAATCCCTCCCTGTTCGCCGCGATTCATCCGTCACACCAGAAATACGCTTCCCGGGTCCAGTGCCTGAAAGACCTTCGGGAGGTCGGATTCCAGGTTGGAACCGGAGTAATGATCGGCCTTCCGGGCCAGTCTATTGAACACCTTGCCGACGATATCCTCTTTTTCCGGGATATGGATATCGACATGATCGGCATGGGACCGTTTATCCCCCATGCGGCCACACCGCTTGGAGGGGAGACCGCTGCCGACGAGGATACCCGAATCCGCCTGGCCCTTCTGATGATCGCCGTGTGCCGTATCGTACTCAAAGACGTAAATATTGCCGCCACCACGGCTCTTCAGGCCCTCGACCCTCTCGGCCGCGAAAAGGGACTTCGTCATGGGGCGAATGTGATCATGCCGCAGCTCACGCCTCTCGAAGTACGCAAGAACTATCTGCTCTACGAGAATAAGCCCTGTGTCGATGAAAACGCGGTGCAGTGTCGAGGATGCCTTGAAGCGAGAATCGGATCGGTCGACAGGACGATCGGATACGATAAATGGGGAGACTCTCGCCATTATTTCAGTCGGAAGAGTGGGTGAGAAATCCGGGTTCCCAACGTCCCCCGGCCGACTTTTGGGGGAGCGGACTGTGTACTCGGGAGAGCAACTGTTTTGCCGATCGGTTCCTGCGGTCCGTGTACCGGAGATTACAGCAAGGTAGAGTCTATGAACAGTAACGGTGATCGCCCCGGCACGGTACGAGATCGGGCTTTACGCATGGTCCTGCAGTATCCCCCGGGACGACTTCTTCCAACCGACACGGACACCGCGGACATGGTGGGGGCTTCGGTGCGGACAATCAGAAGATGTATGCATGAGTTTGCCGAGCAGGGATTAGTGAAGCGCATTAGAGGCAAAGGCACCTACCGGGCGGGAAAACTGTCGAGCGCTGAGACTATCCACGGGACCGGACACTCGGTGGTCGAAAACATACGACGTACGATTCTTGATTCAATTGCAAGAGGAGAGATCCGTCTCGGCCAACCTCTTCCACTGGTCAAACGAGTGGCCCTCCACTACAAAGTTCATCCTTCCTCTGTAATCTCGGCGTACCGCGAGCTTTGCTGTCAAGGACTCGTTGAACAGATCGGGAAAAGGTACTGGCTGGGTACATTTCGTGAAGTGCTGAAAGAAGGCGGCGGCAGAAGAGTGCTGGTGGTTGCGTCGGACGATGAAGTACTCGAAAGTCTCTATTCCACTCACGAGCTGAACTATGCTTTTCGAAGAATGGAGTATGTGTTACACTCGAGCGGATTCGTTCTTGAATACATTACTAAGAAGCAATTTCTGCAAAAAGTTGACGAATACTGCACTGTTGGGCCGATGCCTTTTGGGCTCGTTCTTGCGGGTATCAATGCCGAGGAGTACGTTCGATTGGAACCTTTCCTGGATCGATTGGTCAAAAGCGCGGGCTCGTTTCGGCCGTCTGTGCTGCTTCTTGCCCGCTCCGGCGCCTACCCGGTCTCTCGCAGCTATGTTCAGCCTCTCTGGTACCACGGATCAACTCTCACCGCACTCAGCCGAGAACTGGCATGTACGGCACGCGAAAGAAAGTATTCACGAATTACCCTGTTCTTTGATTCATCCGTGCCCAATGTCCACTCCGCCAAAGCGTATCTGAAAATCCGTTCCGAAGTCCGTCACCTGGCGCCCGGCATTGAGTTCCGCTATCGCCTGAAAGCAGATACCCCGAATCCTCCTCTGTTCAGTGTAATCCGATCGAAGTTGGCAATACCAATTCTTTGTAAATATGAACAAGAGGATAGAGAAAATGTTCTGAAAGATTGCGTTGCGGTGCGGGATCTATTCGATACGCTACCCCGCCCGAAAAGCGGAGAGGCCTGGGTGTTTTGCCGCACTGAAGACGCGGTGAAGGCGTTGGATTACTGTCGCATGAGAAGAATCGAGGTACCCGACGACGTGGCACTTATCGGACTGACCAATGAACCAGGATATCATCGACACGGAATCACAACCTGTGTTGAAGACTGGGATAGGATAGGCTATCTCATGGCGCATGCCATAATTGGCGACATGCCGATTGAGAGATCAAGTCGGGGGTTTATCAGAACACCTGCTGTTTTCCTCGAGAGACAGACTACCTGAACCGATCCAATCTGCGTTAAAAACAATCGGTCGAGACAGCGGTACCGGTCCCGACGGCTCATGCAATAGAACTTCCACCAAGCCGCATTATGCGGAAGAATACCGCTATTGTATTGCGGCATAAGATACTCTAATCAGGAAAAAAGCACTAAAAAGCGTGCTTTTTTCAGATAGAGTATCTAATTGGCCGCTTTTATAATTTTAATTATCATGTTTTCATCCCGGCCGGCCCATCGTGGCCTATCATGTCTTCAGGCGATGCCGTAATCTTCCCCGCCGGTAACCGGGTCGAATGGGTTGCGGAGTAGCTTACCCGGGCGGAAACACGGGGTTCAGACTCTAACGTTTAGTATAAGGAGGCAATCGGTGGTACAGCATTCCTTTTGCATGAAGATTTCGGCTGTGGCATGTTTCCTGTTGGTCCTCGTGGTGTGTGGTGCCGTATCACGTTCCTACGGAGAAGAGGATCTGGGAGATGTCGGCACGTTTCCCAAATGGCAGATGATTGAAATCTCGATGGAGGGACCTCAATCGCGTGCCGACGGCACGCCTAATCCGTTCGCCATAGTGGTAGACGTTACCTTCACCGGTCCCTCGGGCACTGAATGGACTATCCCGGCTTTCTACAACGGTGACGGTGCCGGAGGACAGAATGGCTCGGTCTGGCAGGTTCGGTTCTCCGGGCCGGAAGTCGGTGATTGGGCTTTTGTTTCGAGCAGTACAAACGAGAAACTGAATAATGTCAAGGGTTCTTTCACGGTTTCGGAAATCCCGGGTGATGCACAGGGGTTCTACAAAAC
>CAZEMW010000330.1:0-791 GCA_964513105.1 uncultured Fibrobacterota bacterium | reverse complement strand
GCCGACGGTCCCTATTGGATCAAATGCGGCGCCGATAGTCCCGAAGGATTTCTCAGCATTACAAACGACTGGTACTACAACAGTTTGGAGAAGCGAAAAGAAGGTATCGATTATCTCTCTGATGTCGGAATCAATTCTCTTTACATGATGGTCGGTATGATCGGAGGCGATTATCCCAGTAAGGTCTGGCCGTGGCTGGAGCCGGTCGAAGAGAATTCGGGAAGTGACGACAACAACAATTTTGACGATGACGCGGTTCGATTCCACATTCCGCGACTGGAAGACTGGCTCGACCTGTTTCATTACATGCAGAAGAAGGACGTGGCGGTTTATATGATCGGTCAGGACGACGACTCCGACGACGACTACAACCACGGCAGGTTTTATCGAGAACTCATCGCGCGATTCGGTTGGCTACCGGGAGTCATGTTCAACGATAAGGAAGAGTCCGGTGTAAAGGCCGAGGCCATACGTTTCAGTGAAATGGATCCCTACGGCATTCCAACCGCTTGCCATAACTACAATTATCCGTCACAGGAAAGGTCACATGGAATTGTAGAGAATGCACACTTTGATATGACTTCAATTCAATCAGGCAGAACTCACCATCCTTTCGATGAGCCCGGCTCGTGCAGCTTCGATGCAAAGAAAGCACCTGCGGGATTGTGCCACAATATGGTTGCCATAGCTTGGATCAATGCCTGTAAGTCGCAAAACAAAAGAGTTCTTGTTGTCAATTTCGATGAGCCTCGCGGAGGTGCGTGGTCGTCGGGCAGACACATGTGGTGGTC
>CAZEMW010000329.1:0-5059 GCA_964513105.1 uncultured Fibrobacterota bacterium | reverse complement strand
GGCGAGTCCTCGATAGCTCCATATAAACGCGTCGAATAGGGAAAGATTCATGCTCAACAAATACTATGAAGAGGAACTGCGGTACCTGTACGAATCCGGAAAGGAATTTGCCAAAGCCCATCCGGATAGAGCCGCCTACCTGAACATCGATGCGGTTGGGGATCGTGATCCCTATGTGGAGAGACTGTTCGAGGGCTTTGCGTTCCTTACCGCCGGTATTCGTGAAAAACTCGATGATTCATTTCCGGAACTTACCGAGGGTCTTCTTCGGCTTACGGCCCCTCACCTTATTTCGGAAATTCCTTCGTGTGTCGTCGCGGCATTTCAACCCCGCTCAGGCATGCTTCAGACCACTCGCGTACTTCCAAAAGGTACCGAGGCACTCTCTAAAGCGGTTGGGTCCGAGTCAACCGTTTGCCGGTTTTCCACCACCCAGGATGTCGTCATGCAGCCGATTAGTCTGGCCGACATGCGCACCGAAACCGATTCACGAGGAAATGCATCGCTGGAATTTCGGTTTCGTCGGGAGGACAACGTATCGTGGCACTCACTTGAGATTGACAAGATGAGACTCTACCTCCATGCCGAATTGCCGACTGCTCTGATGCTTCACGAATTCCTGGTCGGTCGGGCGCGAGAGGTAACGTTGGGTGCGACCGGGCACTCCGTGACGGTTGATCCCCGGGCGGCGTGCCGGGCTGCCGGGTTTGAGCCCGACGAATCCCTTCTGCCGATTGATTCGCGCAGCTTCCCGGGATATGCGCTATTGCAGGAATACTTCGTTTTCCCGGAGAAGTTCCTCTTCGTTGACCTTTATGGGTTTAAATCGTTGTTGTCTGAATCGGTTGACGATGCGAATATAACGTATCGGATCCGGTTCGACGGTGAGTTCTCTGCCAACAAGCCGTTTACCCGCAATGCATTTCAGCCCTACTGTTCTCCCATGGTAAATATCTTCCGAAAAGAGACCGAGCCGGTTCGACGTACCGGGTTAAAATCGGAATATCTGGTCCGAGCCGATGCGAATCGATTGAAATCCATGACCGTTCATAGTATCGAACGAGTAACCGGAGTGGATCACGCTTCAGGAGAGCGGCGCGAGTATGCTCCGCTTTATTCTTTCAGCGGCGGGATGGGAACCACACGGAAACGCACCTTTGCGGAATCGAGACGAGCGACGGCGACGGGGCTTCGAGAGACGTTTCTTTCTTTCGGTGGGCCGGAACTGGTTGATGATGAGCTTCATGAAGAGACCATCGTCATAGATGCGTGGTGCACGAACGGAGGGGGTCCCCGAGACGAGCTTCGGGAAGGGGACATTCAACGTCCCGGCAGGGAATTTCCGGAATTCGTATCGGTACGGAATCTTACTCGTCCAACCCCACCCCGCGTTCCGCCGGACCAGGATGAATATCGATGGGCGCTCATTCGCCATTTTGGTGCAACGTATGCATCTCTGGCCTCGGCCGATACCCTGAAGGCCCTTCTCAGGACACATGACTGGTCCGGGGTGGAGGGGCGCGGCCGACGAATTGATGCGATCGTGGCGGCTCGAGCCGAACCGTCTGAAGTGATTGTCAAGGGATGTCTGGTGCGGGGAATAGAGTACACAATAGAGATACAGTCTTCAGAGTTCAGTGATACGGGCGATCTCCATTTGTTTGGTCGTGTTCTGAAAGAGTTTATCGGCGGTTATGTTTCCATCAACTCCTTCCTTAAGCTGACAATGGTGCTGAAACCCGAAGGCACCAGGATGAGCTGGGATACTGTGCCGGGAAAACGATGTCTGATTTAATTGAGAAACTTCAGAGAGAGGCTTCGGCCTTCGACTTTTTTCAGGTAGTACGGCTCCTGGTCGAGGCCCGGAGCGACTCCGGTTCGGCTCGGGAAGCGTTCACGACGGGGCGAGTTCGATTTGCCGCGGATCGCAGTATTGCCTTTCCGTCGTCCGATGTCGCCGGCCTGGACAAAAAAGGTGAATCGGTTCGGCTTCTCCTCTCTTTTCTGGGCCTTCTTGGGGTCTCTTCTCCTCTCCCGAACTACTTTCTCGAGCATGCCGCCCGCCATAGCGACACCGAAGATGCACTATGTGATTTTTTGGAAATATTCAACAACCGGCTGTATGCACTCTTCTATCTGGCCTGGAGCAAATACCGCCCGGTCCGCAGCATCGAAGATCGGAAAGTGCTGGAGCGGATGGCTGCTCTAGCCGGTGTCGGGGGGCATGAAACCGCCGGTGGCCTTCGTCTTGCCGTGTACGCCGGTCTGTTTGCGCAGCCCGCCCGAAGTGCGAAGGGGTTGCAGGTTTTACTGGCTCATCATCTCGGAGGCGTTCGGGTTCGCGTACAGGAATGGGTCACCCGTCGAGCGGTCATTCGAGAGAAAACCGGTCTCGGCTCCGGAGCCGAACTGGGATACAATGCCTTTGCGGGGGATACGGTTGCGGATCTTTCCGGCAAGTTCCGGGTTTTGCTGGGCCCTCTCGAGCGTGAACGGTACGAGGAGTTCCTTCCGGGAAAACCGCGGTTGAACGAAATTCGCGAGCTTATTTCGCGATACATTGCGGAACCGCTTGAGTTTGATGTCGTTCCCTTGCTTGCCGGGGCGGAGTATACCGTTGTGCGACTGGGGGATTCCCGTGCGACCCTTGGGCGAACCGCGGTTCTGGGAAGGAGAAACGAGGAGACCGGGAAGACGGCGGCCTGAGTAGTGCCTGTCCGGAAACCTTCGAAAACGGGGGGGGCATCTTCCCGAAGCTGATTCGGGACTACGTAGAGTTGTTCTACGACGGGGCGGTTCGGCTCATAGGACCGGAGATGATTTTCGACTTGCAGTTATCAATTATACCAACATTCCCGCGGAATGGAGAGTGGCATGATAGTTAAAGATTTGCGCATGCTGTTGAACAAACTGGACAGCGAATGTACTCGTCTCCTGGAATCATCGGTGGGCTCTTGTGTGAACCGTGGACATTACGAGTTGACCTGGGAACATATCCTTCATGAAATGCTACAGGAATCATCGACCGGCATAAGGGAACTCCTGCGGAAACACTCCGTCACCGTCGACGAACTGGAAAAGGCTCTTACACGGGAACTCGAAGATCTTCCGACCGGAAGCACTTCCAAGCCGGCTTTTTCGCCTACCCTTATCAAGATTCTTGAAGACGCCTGGTCGCTCGCCGGATTGTATTACGGGGTTTCTCGGGTTTTTGTCGGTGCGCTTTTTGTCGGTGGGTTGGAAAGCATGACTCGTACAATGACTGAGAGCGCTCGGCTGCTTCGCGAATTGGATCCGTCGGAAATAAAAAAGGAACTCGAAACATGGGCGGTCGACGCCGGGGCGGAATCAACAGCCGGCTCGAGCGCCACGGCGACCCCCGAGGACGAGGAAGCGCTATCGCGGTATTGTACCAATTTCACCCAGAGCGCGCGGGACGGAGAAATCGATCCGGTAAGCGGGCGTGACGACGAAATTCGGCAGGTACTTGACATTCTGAGCCGTCGAAGAAAGAATAACCCGATTCTTGTCGGTGAAGCCGGTGTGGGTAAGACCGCGGTGATTGAAGGCCTGGCGCTTCGGATAGCCGCGGGCGATGTACCGGATCCCTTAAAAGACATTGAGGTGTGGGGGCTTGATTTGGGCCTGATGCAAGCGGGGGCGAGCGTTAAAGGGGAATTCGAAAAGCGTCTCAAGGCCGTCGTGAATGCGGTAAAGAATAGCGGCGGCCGGTATGCGCTATTTATCGATGAAGCGCATACGCTCATCGGGAGTGGTGGCGCGGCGGGACAGGGAGATGCGGCCAACCTGCTTAAACCGGCACTCGCCCGGGGCGAGCTTCGAACGCTGGCCGCAACCACCTGGTCCGAGTACCGTCAGTATGTCGAAAAAGATCCTGCCCTTGCCCGAAGGTTTCAGTTGGTGAAAGTCGACGAGCCCGATGAGGAAAAGGCGGTATCCATGCTTCTCGGTGTGGCGATCAGTTACGAAAAGCATCATGGGGTCCATATCACCGAAGCCGGCGTTCGTGCGGCCGTTCGGCTTTCGGATCGGTATATCGCCGGACGGCAACTTCCCGACAAGGCGGTTGACGTTCTGGACACAGCATGTACCAGGGTCAAAATGAGTCAGACAACCACGCCGGCGTCTCTTGACCGGGCCCGTCGAACGCTGTATGACTGCGAGCGGGCGCGAGACGCACTGCATAAAGACAGAAATGCCGGCTTGCCGGTTGATTCAGACAGTATCACCGAGATTGAAGAAAAAATCCAGGAGCAGCAGGCCGAGATTGCAACTCTCTCCGATCGATGGGAAGAGGAGATCCGACGGGTTACAAGGATAAGTGATTTGCAGGCCGAACTTCCGGAACTTTCACATGAGGCTGCCGACACGAACGAGGAGAAACGCAAAGAATTGCTGAAGGAGATCGGAGAACTCACCGAAGATCTCGAAAAGTTTCAGGGGACCTCGCCGATGGTTTTTGCCAATGTATCGCCCGGGGTATGCGCACAGGTGGTTGGAGACTGGACCGGTATTCCGGTCGGCACGATGGTGCGCGACGACGCCAAAGTGCTGGTGGAACTGGAAGATCGAATTCTGGGCAGAGTTGTCGGGCAGGACGATCTAATCTCCCGGCTGGCCGACGACATACGGGCTTCCAAAGCCGGGCTGGGGAATCCGGACGCTCCCCTCGGGGTGTTTCTTTTTACCGGACCTTCGGGCGTGGGAAAAACCGAAACGGCTCTTGCCCTGGCGGACACACTTTTTGGCGGAGAGCGCTTCTTAACAACAATCAACATGTCCGAGTATCAGGAGAAACATACGGTCTCCCAATTGAAAGGATCGCCTCCCGGGTACGTGGGCTACGGAGAAGGAGGCGTGTTGACTGAAGCGGTTCGTCAACGGCCTTACTCCGTGGTGCTTCTTGATGAAGTCGAGAAAGCTCACATAGAAGTAATGAACCTGTTCTATCAGGTTTTTGACAAGGGTATTATGCGGGACGGTGAAGGGCGGGAAATCGATTTTCGGAATACCCTTATCATAATGACGTCGAACCTTG
>CAZEMW010000328.1:0-5066 GCA_964513105.1 uncultured Fibrobacterota bacterium | reverse complement strand
TCAGATGTGTTTAAGAGACTGGGTTATAGACTACCCCACCAAAGCAGTCGACGGCCTGTATCATTCGAGAGGAGGTGAACATGATATTGCCGTTGGGGAGGTAGATTGCTTCGAGGTCGGCGACGAAATTGATATCGTTGTAGCCATGGGTTATCTGACGTACCGAGGAGTCGACAAGGTTCATTTCAAAAAGGCGAAATCCTTTGGCCTCCCCGGCTTTACTCGAAAACAGTATTCGTTTCCCATCGTAGGATACATCGGGGGTCCGACACCGCCGGTCATGAAACAGACGGCTTTCTTTACCGAAAAGCCCGTTCATTCTGAGTACTCTCAATTCGCCTGAAGGGTTTCGGCCAATATCCCGAAAGACCTCACCCGGTGTTTCGTGTGCACAATAGACCACTTCTTTGAATCGGTCCAGATAGGGTCCCATTCTTTCGGCACGACGGGCCGAACAGACTTCGATATAGAGCGAGAGCAAATCAGCACTATCGGCGGGTGTCCCGAGCGCATCGAGTTTTTCCTGAAGAGGAGCGACTTTCTCAGCCGACAAGGTCGGAAGAATCTCTTCTATGGCTTGTCCATACCCCTTTTGGCCGACCCGGTCCTGATCCTGCCAGTCTTCCAGAATAGACCGGTGATCCTGAACGTCTTCCGTCAGGATCATTTGGGCAGAAACGCTCCAGACCAACAGTGCCCCGGTGAATAAAACACACTTCGATAAGCGCCCCTTCATCATGTCCCCCCAAACCATGCTACTTCCCCTGAATCGGCATCGGAATGCCGGAAATGCGATACCCAAAACAATACAGCCGATCCTCTTCGCGGATCCCGAATACACCCTCGAACGTGCTACCGTGTTTAATCCAACCACACCCTTGTCGGAAATCTGAGATGGACATTTGACATTCCGGACTGAGAGTGTCGGATCACGCTGAAAACTTGTACAATTGTGCTCACAATTGAGCCTGAAATCCCGAGACCGTCCCATTGCCTTGGGTGGTCCCGGTAAGACTCGGATGGTTCTGAGTGAGAACGCGGGATCGGGTCACCTCCTTATTCTAGAGGGAGTCGGCAAGGCGAACTTAACCGCTTAACTAAAGGCCGGCTTCTTCCCTGCCTACTCAATAGTATAAGGAATAATGTTTACTCCCGCAACGGCCTTTTCACCAGAGTACCGGCCTTATCGGTAATCCTGGCCCAAAACAGGTGAATAAGCCTCTTCGGGAACGTGCCTTTGTGCCAGGATCGAGCGAGTATGTGACCGGTGGGGCGGTCTTGGAGGGGCCTGCCCACGAAGGTGCCGCGATTGGGGCAAGGAAGCCGGGGCGTATTCGCAGCGGGTCGAGGCGCTGAATGGATTTTCCGGACGCACCTGCTTTTAACCCCGCGAAGCATCACCCGTACACCGCGGAATAGCCTGAGACCGTATTGCCGGTGTGTGCAGATTCCTTTATTAGCTAAGCCGGGAAAGATTGAGCGATTCTGAGTAAAGAAATGGTGCGACCTCATGAGACAAGTCGGGTTGAAGGAATCGCAGTGCATACCCACTCAGGCACTATATTATTATAAATCCTGCGAAAGATTTTCCGGGGCACCACCCATGCGGTAGGTGGTGATTATGTTACGGCAATCCAGATGGTACAGATAGTGAAAACGTGCTCGGATCATTTTCTTCTTCCTTCTCTCACGGAACTCAGAAGAAACGTTAAAGCCGCCGCAGGGCTTCAAAAGGTAAATATCGACCGGTTGTATCGTCTGGTCCGACCTGATCCAGACCGAAAACCGCGAGAGGTGTATGATCTTCACTGGGCGCTCATTTACCTTCTTGATGGAGGACGGGAGGCTCGGGAGAAGGCACGAGAAGCGGTGCTGGCCGAAGCGGTCTGGGGCGGCCCCAAAGCACGCCCCGGCCATGCCTGGGATACTCCGAATTTCTTTCGCATGCACCTCTGGATCAGTGCGGCCATGGCTGCGCACATCGCGATTGCCATGGACTGGCTTGCGGTTGAGGGTGTTTTTACCAAAGAAGAGATCGACGAAATGGGATCTCATTTTGTTGAGGGATTCTGGCGATATATCTACCCACACCTGAAAGGTAAAGGTCGTTCTCCCTACTTCCATGAGCCAATCAACCAGGATAGTGCGATGGTTGCGGGGTGCCTGGTTATCGGCCACCTGTTCGGCACCAGGTGGAAACGTGATCCAAGAGCCCGTCGAATGTACAACGACGCTCTCGCCCAGGCCGGAAATCTCATGTGGCAATCGTCACCAAGCGGGTTCGACGGTGACGGGTTCACCTACATGCGCCAAATTCAGCCCCCCGTGCTCACGCTGATATCGATGGTCATACACTGGGTCGAAGGGGTCGATTACTACTTCACGGAGTACGGCCCGGGATCATGCTCGATAGCAAAATTCATGGAGAAACTGCTTCGATTCACACTGCCCGGCGGTTACTCGTTTCCCCACGGGCGTTACGGGTACGTTACGATGTGGAATCACTATTCACAAGCGTACGCCGCCCGACGAACCGGGGATTCTTCGTATCTTGAAGAGGTCATTCCGGTGCCGCAACGACGCTTCATTACACCGTGGATAGGGTTTGATCTTCCGCTCGCGGTTGCCTGGGCTCCATACGGCAACTCCCCCGGTGCACCGAAGAAAGCAAAAAGCCCACCGTACATTTCCTGGCACGATTCCGCCCTGTGGTCGAATATTGGATCGCCCAAGACAAAAATCCAATCGCACCTTTGCTGGCGTCGAGGTCAACATGGAACGTTCATACTCGAGCATGACCGACGACGCGCCGTGGTTCTGTACAACGAATCCGCCCCATATGCCAACGGACTGTACTTTCCCGGTGTTCGGGGAACCGGCAAACCGGGCAATCGCTATGAATGCCTCACAATGCCTTCAATGCAGATCGACCGCATACAGCTTGAAGACCAGTGGGACTCGGCTGTGGTACGCGAATACGGAAAGTACATTGCAGTTATCGAAGACGGCACGGTTCTGGCACTCGATACGTTTCGGACCGACCGCCCGGTCGCTCCGTCGTATTCGTTGACCACCCCCTATCCGGTCACCAGATCCGGAATGAGAAGCGAACAGGGCCGTGGGAGAATACAGGTCCTGTCGAATGTTGTTTTTGACAGGAGAGAAGAGGTTTCGTTCGGCTCAGAAGAGTCCATTCGCTGGACCGTGCAGTCGGGCAGCCTGCCGGAAGCGACGCTGGGTTTTGCGGCAACCGTTTTTACATTCGACAAGAATCGGGTCACCTCGTTTCGCACGGGTGAGCACGGGATTTCCTGGCGCAAAAACAGATTGGCGCATTCGCTGGTCGTAAATCCTCAGTATCCCGACATGTGGCGGCACGGCTCATGCAGTACCGACAGTGTCTTGTGCATTTACTCCGACACGGATCTCGTTCTCTTTTCCTGCCGACAATTCGAGGAACAAGGCACCCGTCTCCGATCCACCGGAAAAATCAATTTTGGGCGAAGCGGTGATCTGCTCTCGTTGCAGAACCTACAGTACGGCAGCTATGTCCGCTACTCCCACGATGGATTGGACATCTCGATTCTTCGGGGCAGCGGGTACGATATTTACGCAGCAGCGCGAACACCCGTAACCATTGAGCTGGAAGATCTCGGCGTCGGGAGTTTCGTTCAGGTAAACGGGAAGCGTGTACGACCACGAGCCCGGTCGGGAAAAATCAGAGTTCGCATCCAACGCTGCAACACCCACGCCTTTGAGAAAAACCCCACTCCCCCTCCCCGAATCGCGGCCTTACACGATGAAACCCTTCCTGCTTCATCGATTATGACCGGACTCGACACGATACTTACCAAAAGATATGTCGACGGACTTGGATTCGCCCTTCGGCATCTCAATCACCCCGAGCGCGATGTACGCCTGACCGCCGCGGAAGTCCTGGGGTATATGGGATCGGACGAGCACGCAATCGCTATCGCCGAACGACTGTTGGTAGAGGCGTCGCTTAAATCGAGAATCGGGGGGCTGGGCGGTCCCTGGCAAGGAAAATGGGCATTCTTCCCCTCAACATCCGTCATGGCCGATGCCCTACGGAAGTTGGGAAACAGATCGGTTGTGGATGCCTTGCACAAGGCCCTCCCACAGCAGGCCGAACCTCATGCAATAGGCTCAATTCGCCTCGCGATCGAGGCCTTGTCACCGTAAGTGCACACTTTCCAGCACGAAAAGCTCTCGATACAGCATGTCGGTCCGAACCATGTGCACCCCCGCTTTTTTTGCTCTGTCGATCGGTGTGCGGTACATGGAATCAAGCTCCATCGGGCGGCGCGCGTCGAAATCCAGTTTCATACTGGGATAGTAGGGACGCATTTTCTCCGTGGTTTCGATCATTGCTTCGACCAGTGATCGGGGGACATCCGCACCACAGGCGTAAGCACCCTGTACGACTTCACTCATAATTCCCCGAACAAGTTCCCGCGCGACGGGACTTCCCACCAACCCCGCGGTGTCGGAATTGCACACAACGCTGAGACCGTTGAACGGAATATTCCAGAGGAGTTTTTTCCACCGTGCGGTGCTGCTGTTCGGATCGATTTCAGTCATGATACGCGCAGCTCTGAAGTCGTCGGCGACGCGCTCGGCCGGACTGTCCGAGAAAGCGGCCGAGTGGTCTGCGAGACGGATTGCGCCATAGTCCTGATGAGCAATATGTCCCGGGCCGAGTTTTGCGGCACACACAAAGGCGAGACCGGCGACAACTCTCTTCACCCCCGGAATTTGAAGTATCCGGTCTTCCTCTCCCAGGCCGTTCTGCAACAGCACCACAATGCTTCCATTGCGCAAAATCGGAGGCACGATGGATTTCAGAAGATGATTTTGCGTAGTCTTCAAAGTGACCAGGACCACATCACATTGAGGCATAGCATCGGCACTGCTGTACGCGTGTACTTCGGGCAAGACAAAATTCCCCTCAACTGAATCTACGAGAAGACCGTGTTGTTTTACATGATCGTAATCGGTCCGCAGAAGGTAGTGAACGTTGAACCCTGCCTTCTGGAGACGTCCAC
>CAZEMW010000327.1:0-5080 GCA_964513105.1 uncultured Fibrobacterota bacterium | reverse complement strand
GTTAAGTGTGGCCCCGGTGGGCCGTAGAAACACAAAGATGTCGTATCGGACAAAGCATTATGAATAAAAACGCCCTTAGGGTCTGAAATGAGCGATTCTCCGGTCGGAAAACCCGGGAGATCAGCTTCGACTCCACTCACCCACCGACCAGAGCGTCCTGTTTATTGACCTACCGTAAGACAAATCGTAGACTTGCCTGAACCGAGCCAAGGCAATGTAACCGTACCTTAGAAGAGGAAATGTATCGGGTATAGAGCCCGGTCATTGGGCTACCTTTTCTTGCGAAATTGCACCTCCACGTTATCGGCCGGTGAATCTTTTGCCGCGACGCCCGGGCGGGTAAGAGTTCTTCCTCTCAGATCGAGGTGGGTAGCTCCTGTTTTGCTCGTGGTATGCGAAAAGGGTGTACGTACCTGAGGAAGATTTGAGCGAAATCTATAGTCTGCCGGTCGATTCGTCACTGTGGCCGCGGAAGAGCTTCGAAAGTCATAGCACGCCACAGCGTCTTCATGCCGCACAAAGAGACGTCCGTCGACCAGGGCGGGGAATATTCGCGGGTAATAACCGCCCGCAAACGGAAATATTCTGAAATAGCCAAGTCTCTTGATGCTTTCCGAAGTTCCCGAGTAGAGGTATGTTTGGCCACCTCCGTGGTTCTGATCGGTGTCCATGAAAAGTACGCCGTTACTCCAGACCATAAACGCCGGCTTCTGCGTGTAGCTAAATGATGCGACGGTTCCGTCGGCAAGCTTGACGCATGCAAGACGAACGTCGTCGAGATGAAGGTATACGTGACCATTGCCGTCAAGCGCCGGGGGAGCCTCGTAGGTCTCGGGGATACTCCATAGAAGCTGTGGGTTCTCGGTATTCAAAAGGTAACACATTGTGCGAACGCCGTCCGGTGCATCGCCCTTACAGATAAGATGGTCGCCGTCGACGACAATGCCGTCACCGTTATTCGGGCCGGTTACGATTTTCCACACTGTTTCTCCGGTCTCTGAATCGAGACAGAAAACTGCCTGCCTTTCGGCGGCAAGATACGCGTCACCTGGAATAAGGACATAAGATCTGCCGTCTTTGGACCACTCGATCGGTGTAAAGCCCAGTCCCGCACAACTCTCTACGAACCACAGTGAATCTCCGGTATCGACATGGCGCGCGATCAAGCCGTTCGGCCGGTCTTCATACGGAGGAAAATTTCCCTTGGCCAGGGTAGAGGAATTCATCACCACCGCATTGCCGATAACGACAGGGCTTCCTCCCATATCTCGATTGAAATATCCCATTTCTTCCTTGTCCAGCCACTGTTGCTTTATCCCTTCCATCATTTCGTGCCGGTATCCGATATGGGACTCCCAGAGACTGTCCCCGGTCGTAGCATCCAGACAGTACATCCGGCCCGTGGTCCCGACGGCATAGACTTTCCCTTCTGAGACGCATGGGGTAAGCCCCGGTCCCGCTTTGTTAAACCCCTGCCAATTCAGCCCTTTGCCGGCAAAAACGGTCTTCCAGAGAGTTTCGCCACTTTGGGCATCGAGACACAGAACTACGTCGTCGGCGCCGATCAGCCACTTATCTTTCGAGACTCCGTCGGTATACTGAAAATCCTTCTGGGCGAGACTTTTGCAATGCACCGTTCCACTTGGCTGATAGTAGAAGAGATACACTCTGTTGTCGGCAACAATGGGCGAGGCGAATCCACCTGAAGTACTGGATTGAATGTCGTTCGAAGCGTCCGGGGCGCGTCCGTTCGGGACCGGCTCGCTTTGCCAAATGAGCGTTGCGTCCTGAAGGTCACCGACAAGATTGATATCGGTCTGGTGGGCGGAGGCGGAACCGTTCGGGCCCGCGAAACGGGGCCAGTCGGCGCCTTCGGGAAGAGCATCCGTCGTATCGGCACTGCCGATTGTCCAGCACGTCAGCGTCATAACTAGAGAGAGCATTGATCGTTTTAGTAGAGCGTTGCTCATTTTGTATCCTCCAAACTGTATTGTTGTCTACGCAGAAGCAACATTGGGCCTTCCCTCAGCCATCCTCGGGCTGAAAGTCCAAATGGAGGGCTTCCGAATCAGGAGCATACACGCCTATCGAAGCGGCCTCACCGCAGCGGAAGAGACATGAACATAAAAAAACGCATGATTATGCCGCGCTGCACTGTTTGAAGGAATGCATGGCACGTTCATCGAGTGAGGTCCTTCGCTCCCGCGCCCTGACCAGTAGACCGGGATATCAGCTCCATTTTCATAATATATGCCGGAAGGGCGGCTTTTGAGGGTGATTGCCGTAGCTGCAGACGGGGAAAACGCTACGCCATTACTCAGATAAGCGGCCCACCCGTAGATCATTATCGGGTACGGGGGGGCTCCAGGCAAGAAAATGGGAGGATTATCGCAATATCGGTAGTCGAACCACGCGATTGTGGTTTCCAGCGGAAATTCGAAGCACGTAGACTCCTAAAGAGAGACTCTGAGAAGAGAAACGGGTCCCTTCGGGCTTCAGAGGTATCCGCGCCAGTGTTCTGCCACGGGAATCAAGAAGTTCAGCCGACCCGGGGAGCCTGCTGTTGCAGGATATCAGCAATTCCCGGTGTGTTGAGAGCCGTGCGGAAATGGTCGGAATTCGTTCGATGGAGGGTTTCCCCTTGCGTGCCGCGGTAGCGTCGGTAAGAGAAATCTCAAAGTAATCCACTACTGCGTAGTCACCTTCCAGGGCGACGCGGAGCGTGCTGTTCCCCCGGGGAAGCAGTACCGTATCCTGATACAGGCGGTGATTCGACGAAGCCGGATCGTGAATCAGATCCCTTGTGCACAGGGTATCCCCGTCGAGTTCAAAATGCAGAGAGGTCCCTGCCTCCCGGGCATAGGCCCTGGTAGAAATAACATATTCCCCGGCCAGTGGAGCATTGAGCGTGTATTGTACCCATTCCTTTTCCCGCCAGTCGTCAACGCATACGGCATGCTTATTGTCGCACCAGTTAACATCGACATCATCGAGTCGGTACGTTTCGTATCGATTCCCGTCACTTCGGTCGTAAAACGCCTCCTCGTTTTCCCCGGGAAGGTAGTCTTCAGCCTGGAGTGTTGCAGGGAGCTCCACCGGTTCGATAAGGTACTCCCAACTCCACAGGGTGCTTCGAAGGCCGGCTTTGTATCGGTTCAGGATAGTGGATAGCGAATCCACCATATCCGGTTGGTCGAGATACTGGTTGGTTTGTTCCTGTGGATCCACTGCAAGATTATATAGTTCCCCTTCTGGTTCTCCCGGGCCGGGCTTTATGATCTTGGGATTGGTTAAATACCCCCCGGCTCCACGAAAGGTCGAAAGAAACCAGTTGCCGTGTCGAATGGCAAATTTACCCCTTTGCGATTGTACAACAGTCGCTTCTCTGATTGGTGATGTGTATCCTTGTTCGATGAGAACAGGAAAAATATCATAGCTGTCTTCACCGGCATTTGCGGGGAGACGATGGTCAAGCAGGGATGCGAATGTGGCCATGAGATCGGTCAGGCAAATAGTTTCTTCCGAAATACTTCCCGGCGTGATTCGACCGGGCCATCGTGCGATAAACGGGACGCGATGACCACCTTCCCAGATATCGCCCTTTTGCCCCTTCCAGTTCAAATTGGTCAAATGCCCGTTTTCGCCGCCGTCGTCCCGCGCTCCATTGTCACTGGTAACGATCACCAGGGTATTCTCCCGCAATTCGAGCTCGTCCAGCTTGTCAAGAATGTCTCCGATCTTCCGGTCGGTCATGTATACGAAGTCGCCGTAGTCGCCGGAATTCGAGGCTCTTACCGCATCGCCGGTGGGCAGCCAGGGAAGGTGGGGAGAGGAAAACGGCAGATACATGAAGAACGGAGTGTCGGGTGAAGACGCATGGTGCTCTTCGATAAACCGGAGCGCGTGAATGGTTGTGCTGTCGAGGACTTCATCGTGCCTGAATTCCGGTGCGATTTTGCCGCCGCGGTACCCTTTCCCGCTGGAAATGGACTGAGTAGGAGGCTGCACAACGAGGGAGTCGCGTATGTAGAAATAGGGATCCATGTCCAGCGAAGCCTCAATACCGAAATAGCGGTCGAATCCCAACTGATTGGGACCAACTGTTATCGGCTTGTCCAATAGTATATCGCCCCCGTCTTTTTGCCAATCAAGTCCAATGTGCCATTTCCCAAAACAGCCGGTGCGGTAGCCGTTCTGCTGGAACATCGATCCCAGCGTCAGGCGTCCAGGCTCAATCAGGCTTTCATCACCGGGCCAGGTCACTCCTTCCACCAATTCGGTTCGCCAGCAATACCGACCGGTCAGGAGGCCGTAGCGGCTGGGGGTGCATACGGCGCTTGGAGAGTGAGCGTCGGTGAAAAGTATGCCGTCTTCGGCCAATCCGTCCATATTGGGAGTCGGGATCTGAGAGTTTTCGTTATAGCATCCCGGATCGCCATACCCAAGATCGTCGGCAAGAATCACAATCACATTGGGAGTCTCCGCACGGGCGATACGGGCCAAAACGGTCAAATAGGCAAAGAGCAAAAAATTGCCAACGATATTCATTGTTCGACGACGTACTGCCGACTGCATGGTACTTTTCCCTTGTTGAACTTCGGATTGAGCTATCCCGGAATCCGCGCATTTTTAGCTCATTTGATTAGTATAGCAAGGGAATGCAAAGCATGCGGACCGGTAATCTGCCATTTACGTCTATTATTTTGCCGGAATAGTGGCGAAAGGGCAAGTTATTGGGTAAAATAGTTAGTAATTTTGCCCTCACGATTTTTGAGTGGCTTCGCACGGCGTATCTCGGCGACATCGGGCGGAATACAGATGGGAGGAGGTAGGAGTGCCGAATTTATCAATGCAATTTTACCGCAACAAACGAGCGGTACCAAAATCCGAGCTGTGGGAACAGATGGCGACTCACTACTACGGCCCATCTTACCAGTATCTGCCCCTGCGCATCCTGGCGACTGGAGTATCCCGCTGGTATGCCGGTGAAGGATATGTCCGGAAGGGGACGGACTACCCGGCTGTCGGCATAGTTACCCAGGGGACCGCGGAGGTTACCGTCAATGGGGTACGGCATGTG
>CAZEMW010000326.1:0-5088 GCA_964513105.1 uncultured Fibrobacterota bacterium | reverse complement strand
CACTTTCGGGAGACTGTATTGCGCGCGACGAGCAATTAGAG
Organism: uncultured Fibrobacterota bacterium; assembly: GCA_964513105.1. Taxonomy (GTDB): domain Bacteria; phylum Fibrobacterota; class Chitinivibrionia; order Chitinivibrionales; family CAYFVL01; genus CAYFVL01. The sequence continues at coordinate 5,047 of CAZEMW010000326.1, read as the reverse complement.
CGACCGTACGCAACACCTGAGTTGCGTTCGCAATAATCAAAGGGGCGAATACGGTCGGAGAGGACCCAAAATACATATCGGGAACGGGAGGGAGGAATGCCGGCCGGCGAAAATATCGATATTTAGTGCCTGTCCGAAACCCACCCGGTCATCGAGTCCCGAATTAACTTCGGGAAGATGAACCGGGTGGGTTTCGGACGAGTACTACTTGGCTTAGTCCAGTTTTGAATACAGGCGGTCCTTGAGCATCTGAAGGCCCCGTCGTTTCAGTTTTTTCACCACCTGGGGGGAGCACCCAAGTTTCTGCCCGGCCGCCTCGGCGGTGTGCACGGAGTGGCGCCCGAGACCGAACACGAGTATGAGAACCGAGCGTTCCCGGGGAGGAAGCTCAACGACTTCGGAGAGCATTTCTTTGTCGACGGCATGCTGATCGGGAAGGACCAGGTTGGTGTCGGGGATAACGTCGTGCAGATTCGATTCCTGCCCCTCCTCATCCTCGATCGGGGCATCCAGGGAGACATACGTCATCGGAAGTTCTTCATCTTTTGGGGTGCGAATCAGCTCGGACCGGCTGACCTCGTTGCGCATCGCTTTTTCGATCCATTTGATGCTGAACGATTTGAAAGACATCGGTCCCCGGGCATTGAATCGCTGAGCCGCGGTCACGAGGGCCAGCCTGCCCGCACCGATTATATCCCCGGTTTCGGCCAGACCGCGATACCTTTTGGCGATGCCGTGCACCAGTCCAATATTATCCCGGACCACCCGCTGCAACGCGGCCTGATCTCCGTCACGGATTCTGTCGAATAATTTCTGATAGCTCATAAGACTACGTAAGATATCCCCGGGGGAGTCCCCGGCGCAAACACGGCTTCGGCATAGCATAAACCCCTGGATTGTTCGCCGACAAAAGGTCGTCATGTCACAAAAAGCTATTGTGCATCGAACGTAAGAATACCGACGCATGTATCCGGGATGGGGACCGGTTTCCGGCCAGCGAGCGAGCGCAGGAAGCCGAACAGAAAACCATTTGCGGCAGTTCAGGTGCAGACCGCCCCCTGAAACATACTCCATTTTATCATCATCGACAAGGATCGAAAATCTCGAATCCCAATTCGACGGGTACTCGATACGAGGAAAGTACGAATATTCACCTGAGGTAATTTGGGTAGATTCCGCGAAAAACGTGAGATCCGAGGCCGGTGCAACGTTTCATATGGTATCGAATAAATAGTGCCTGTCCAGAAAACCCATTCGCCGCGTCGACCGGCTGCGAAAGCGCCTGGCTTCGTTCTTCCAGAAGCGGGGACTGCAGGACTTATTGATGGATATGAAACTTTGAAAAACAGTATTTTTGGTTTTGGTGTACCCGTGCTACACGGATTGCAAAGCTTAATTTAAATCCCCACCACCTTTTGACCGGACAAAATTCCTTTATGAGACTGTTTCCGCTATTGTTTTTCATTGTGCACGCCGGCGCGGCGCCCGCTGAAAAGGACTCCACGGTTTCTCTGGAAAAACTCGTTGTCTCTGCAAAACGAATCGACAAACATGTCACGAGCGTTCGCCTGCACGAGAAGCATTTCGGGCTGACTCACGATCTCAATGAAGTGATATTTAGAAATCCGGGGATAAACCGCCGGCCCGAAAGCGGTTCAATGCTCTTGGTGAATGGTGCCGGACCATACGACAACCGGTACTACGCCGCAGGCATTCCCGTGTTCCCTCCTTCACATTTTGTGACCCACACCTTTGCCGATAAATGCGGGACCTCCGTAGCCTGCGTGACCGACGTCGAGGTATTTGCGACCGACGCGGCCGGTCGACATCCCGACGGGGCCGGGGGCGTGTTCTCATTTCATCCGGGCATTTGGCGACCGGCCGACCCCAAACTGAAAAATCGTCCGGAATTCACCCTGAATTACGGGACTCTCGATGTCGATGCGGCATTCTCATTTCCTTCTTTTCGTCGGGAAGGGTCCTATCAACTTTCGGTAAAGATCTCAAACGACGAAATGCTGCGCTTCATGGGAGGAAATGATGGGTTGGACGAAATGAATACACCTCCGAAACCAACCGGTACCGCGCCGGGCTGGGGAGTTCCCGAAGGGTATCGGGATCTTACGTTTACCGGAGAAACCGACGACGGACTCCGGAGCCGTCGATTGCACCTCTGGTTTGCGTTGGATCAATATCGGACTTTCACCATGCCCTGGGGAATAGTCTCCTACACCGTCGAAGAACAGGCTTTGTCGCCGTCGTGGCGTTTTACCTTTGGCGGATCGAACCAGAAGCACCTTGAAGGAAAACTCTATGGCCCTTATGCACCCCGTAAGCGCATCGACAGAACCAATGTAACGGCGTTTTTTGAACGAAATGCCGTTCCATTCGGGGATTTTGAACTTGAGCTGGATACCCGTATCAACGTTCTTCATTGGTCGGGATATCAGAGGGCACCCTTCGGTTCTTACCTCCAGGAGACGGGCGATACCCTGACCTGGGAGCCTCGGTATGCCCCTTCCGACCTCTCCGCCGAAGGTGACGAATTGCAGTGGACAACGCATGCGGGTATAACCCGCCGATTCAACAATTTCGTGTTCGAAAGCCATGCACTGCTTGACATCGTGACCGGCGACGGAATTCATGCGTACCCCGATCAGGCAATTGAAGGAAGGTTGTATTTGCCGAAAAGCAGGATCTCCGCCAATCTAAATGTATCAACCATGCGCCCGGACATACGTGGCCTTCCCTCCCAGCAGTACAGATTTGAGCAGACCCGTCGATATGGCATTTCGACGGAGCTGGTCACAAAACCGGTGTCGGTGCTGGATGCACGCCTTGGGGGTTACGCACACTACTATAACGATTACCCCCGTATCTCTCCGGAGCCGTGGAACCTTGCTTACTCTCCCGAAGAGTCAACCGACCTGTTTGCCCGCGGCATCACGGCCGACGTCGAGCTCAGCGTTTTGTCCAATGTGCTGTTGTCCGTAGTCGCCAACTATGGGAAATCACAACGGATCGACTCCAGGGGAAACTCCGAAACCTTCGAGTGGGACCTTCCCTGGAGCATTCGGCCGTCTCTTTCTCTTACATTCAAGGATGAACTTCTGCTCCTTGTGGTTCAGGGATTTTTTGCAAAAGGCCTTCCCTACCGCGAATTGCACTGGACCGGCCGGGATGCGGCATTTGACTCAGAGTTTTCCCGAATGCCTTCATACCGTCGGCTGGACTTTCAGTTTGAGCTCCGTCATCCCGTTGAGAACCACCGTTTTTTAACTCGCTACGACGGCTACCTGCACATCAGAAACCTTCCCGAGCTTTTCGACGGTTTTGCCGGATCGAAAACCCACCGGTGGAGAAACACCCGTGAGTACACCTGGAATGATTCAATGGAGCGTAGAAGCGTGGGGCTCGATCTTTTTCGAGTTGCTGTCGGCGTACGACTGGGCATCAGGCTGTAAACCGATCCGTTCGTCACCCCACGAGTTTTCGTTTTCTCATTCCGTCGGCTACGGTGAAGGTGATGCGACAATACGCACGACACCGACGGCACTGTGCCCCTCCACTCCGACAACTTCGATACGGACAAAGTACACCGATAAAGCCGGGGCTCCGGAGGTTGTCGAGAGGTAGTCCAGCGCATGAGAGCCTGAAGTCAGGCGACCGTGGTCCATGGACGAAATCAGTCTTCCACGAGAATCGTACACGCGACATTTCGCTCGGCCCGAGGTCGGGAGAATTGCGCGAATCCGATTGCCGGCAACCGCGGTTACCTCAATGCGGTCGGTAGCTTTCTCCCTACTCATTCTCGAGCGAGTAGATTTCGACACACTCACCATGCTCTCCGAAAGCCCGTCGGGATTGAACAGTACGATGCCGTTCCGAGTTGCGAACCACACGGTCCCGGCGCTGTCTACGACCGCTCCTCCCGGCATGTACATGACGGGATCTTTTTTGGAGTTGTATACTACCAGACTGTCGTTTCGTATTCTTGCGGGACGGTGTATCTGATCGGCGCCGACGACGCTTCCCCACACCGATCCGTCGGGGCCGGTACAGAATACCTTCGTGTTTGCGTCTCCGGAATCCACGGCGCCGAGGACCGAATGGGCGCCGGTTGTGAAATCGCATCGCACGAATCCGTTGTCACTGCCAACCCATATCGTCTCCGAGGAATCCACCGCGATGCCGTCGAACCAGCCTCGGGGCCCGACATCTGTTTCGAGCCGGGATATGCGCCGCCATTGGTGCGTGTCGAGAGAAAATGATATTATCTCCTCCGCGGACTGGACCCAAACGGTGGAGTCGGGTCCCATTACGGTACGTCTATCCAGCGGTATTCTCCCGGAGAGAGACATCGAATCAAGGAACACAAGATCCGGAGCGATAAACCGAGCGGCATACATTTGGTCAAAACTACGTGTGCAGGCGAAAAACACCGGTCTGTTCAGCATATCGAATGCAAAGTCCCCGACGAAAAGAAGCTCTCTACCAAACCGGTAGTCCTGATAGCCGCCTGCCGCATAGACCCGCATACCGGAACTACCGGAGAAGCCCCGGAACCCGGCATAAACACGGCCGTCCGGTGAATGTGATATGTTGACCGTGCCCGGAACCGGAGGCCGATTTTCGATTCCCGCGGCGGAATATTCCCAAAGCGAGTCTCCAAGCGACCAGACAGCACCGGCATTCCCTGATACGATGTCCCTGAAACGACTCTGGGGTGTTCGATTGTGTCCAGCATAGACCGTCTCAGCTACGCCCCCAGCCGTAACTCGGTGTAGGGGCACCGCGTCCGGCTCGACACGTCCCCAAAACGGATTCCTTCTCCCCGAATAAAACCACACCGAACCGTCGGACATACATTTCGCCGACACGTTCTCCTCCAGATCCACGGACGTATGACTCCAATCACCATCAGCGTACTTGAAGAAACCTGATGTGTCGTATACCAGCACTCCCGTTCCTTTGCATCCGGGGGAGATTCCCAGTATTTCACTCATATCGAATGGAACCGAGTCGGATTCAATCCATTCAACAGTAC
>CAZEMW010000325.1:0-5092 GCA_964513105.1 uncultured Fibrobacterota bacterium | reverse complement strand
TTCCTTTGTCTGACAAATAATACGCTAAAAAAACGTGGATTTGTCAGACAAACAGTCTAATGGCCTTTTACGCCTGGATTTCAATCCGTCTCGGCTTCGTTTCTTCCCTTTTAGGAACATGTAGTTCCAGGACTCCGTTTTCAAGGGTAGCCGACACGTTGTCTTTGTCGTAGCCTTCACTCAATCGAAAAGCACGATAGTAGTTTCCGACCTCGTACTGCCGCATGATCGGGTCCGCGGCTTCCTGCACCGAGCTTTTGGCTTTCAGTATCAGTGTGTCGTCTTCATCAATAGCGATGCTCACGTTTCCCTTTTCGACTCCGGGCAAATCGGCGATGATCATCAGTTCATCATCGGAAACATAGACATCGACGTCCGGAGAATACGACGGTCCGGATTCGGAAAGCTGTTCCGCCGCGGTTGTACTGACTGCCTGTTTGTCTCTTTTTTCCATATCTGCCATCATATCCCTCCCACGGTTCTACTGAATCGATATTCTCTTTGATCGGGCTTCTGCCGATTTCGGCATCCCGACCCGCAAAACGCCATTCTTGAAATTCGCTTCGACATGATCCTGCTCAATCGCGCTTGGGATTTCAACAGATTTCTCGAAATCTCCGGACGGTCGTTCGCATCGTACCTGCGTGAAGCCTTCCCGCGATTCGCAGCCGGCTCGATTTCCCTTGATTGTCAGTACATTGTCGGCCACGCTTATGTCGATATCCTCTTTTTTGAGCCCGGGGAGTTCGGCCGTGAGCGTAATAGTGTTCTCACTTTCGTACAGGTTGATTAGAGGAAATGAATAGGACCTGGTCGGCCACCAGCCTCCCCCCGTGAGTTCATCTAAACGACGCTGCATGCGCTCCAGTTCTCTCCATGGGTTTTGTCCCCACATCATAGCTTCACCTCCTGACGTTTAAGACTGTTGTCTGCAACCGGGTTCTTAGTCCACTTTGATCTGTTTTCCCTTTTGCTCTTCCCCTTCGGATTTCGGTATTTCAATCGAAAGCACACCGTCTCGGTACCGGGCCGATACTCTATCCCACCGCAGCTTCTCCCCGAGCGGGATATCTCGTGAGAAGTACCCGTAACGGCATTCCCGCACCCTCGCATCCCGTGTTTCTTCTTTCTTTTCGCCGGCGATGTGCAAAACTCCGTGATCGTAGGTGACATCAAGATCTTCCCGCGACATACCGGGGATTTCGGCCCGAACACGTACACTCGCATCATCTTCCGCAATGTCCACCGACGGCTCTCTTCGTCCCCACTCCTCGGGAACGAGTGAGCGAAGGGAACCAAAAGGGTCTTCACGCGCCCGATCAAACCAATCCCGGGAAAAACCGACACCTCCTCGTCTTCTTCGGGGAGTGATACCCATCATAGTGCTACCTCCTCTGTGTTTGGTAAAACATTGAGCACCGGCACCGGGAATGCAAGAGACGTGCCGACATCGTGTCAAAAATGGGCCGCATAGACGGCCTGCAACCGGGCAGCATCGCTCTTGTCCGCGGGAAAGGTTTCCCGAATACGAAAACAGGGTTTCGGTCTGCCGTCCATGGGTCGTACGGAACACCATTTGCATATAAGGAAGAAGCAAAGGGGAAGGAGAACGTATGTTCGGGAAGAAGATTAAGCTCTTTAAACTGATGGGATTCACCGTCAGTATCGACATCAGTTGGATTGTAATATTTCTTCTGGTGCTCTGGACGTTGTCTACCGGTTATTTCCCGCAGGTATATGAGTCCGCTTCTCAGGCGGAATACTGGTGGATGGGAGTAATTGGTGCCGTTGGTTTGTTTCTCTCCATTGTGATACATGAATTCTCGCATTCTCTTGTTGCACGAAAATTCGGTATGCCGATGAAAGGTATCACTCTTTTTATTTTCGGCGGGGTGGCCGAGATGCACGAAGAGCCGCCAAGTCCGAAGGCCGAATTCTATATGGCCATTATAGGACCAATTACCAGCCTGATTATCGGAGGTGTTGCACTCGGGGCGGTGTTCCTGCTCGGAAATGGAACCGCACCTCTGTCGATTGTCGGTGTCCTGAGGTATTTGGGAACGATTAACCTTGTGCTTGCCGCATTCAACCTGCTTCCGGCGTTCCCTCTCGACGGTGGACGCGTTGCGCGATCGGCGATCTGGGCATGGAAAAAAGATCTGAAGAAATCCACTCGCATAGCATCAGCACTGGGTATCGGGTTCGGCTACACATTGATCGCGCTCGGCATACTCTCACTGTTTGCCGGTGCGCTTGTCGGCGGTTTCTGGTGGATTCTTCTGGGCTTTTTCCTATCACAGGCCGCTCGGTCGTCGTACCAGAATCTGATGGTTCAATCGGGGCTTTCGGGAGAAAAGGTCAGCAGGTTCATGCGCGGAGATCCGGTCACGGTACCGGCGGATACGCATCTCGACGACCTTGTTGAAAACTACATCTACAAGCATCACTACAGAATGTACCCGGTGGTGCAAGACGGGAAAACCGTCAGTTGTGTGAGTACCCGCGACGTAAAGCGATTCGATCGCGAGGAATGGCCCGAACACCGTGTCGGAGAAATCGCGACATCATGCTCCACCGAGAATACCACCTCACCCAACGAAGATGCAATGGCCGCACTTCAGAAAATGCAGAAAAACGGTAATGGGCGCCTTATCGTTATCGAAAAGGATGGGACACTCAAGGGGGTGGTGACGTTGAAGGATATGCTTGAGTATCTTTCTCTGAAATTCGATCTGGAGGAACATCACCACAACCGTGCCGCCTGACGACATCAGACGCCCCTCGCGGCAGAAGAACTCGTATCATCTCTGACATTTCGGGCAATAGCGGCCACTTCGGCCCCCCACCGAAATCTTTTCTATTGAGCCTCCACACGACGACGGGCATTTCCGATCCGAGTCTCGATGGGAGAGCAGGAAGGACTTCGGCATACGATCAGGATTCGCTTCTTTGTCGATAGCCGTACGCAGCACCGTTTCCATAGCGGAATAGAGTTTCCCGATCTCCCTGTCGTCCAGCTCACGGCATTTGCGTTTTGGGTGTATCCGCGCACGAAACAAGATTTCATCGGAATAGATATTCCCGATTCCCGCAATTTTACTCTGATCCATGAGGGTGGGCTTTATCATTCCGGTTGCGTGTGAAACGATCTCCTTGAACTCCGATTTTTTGAGATCAAGAGCATCGGGACCGAGTTCCAGCTGTTTCACCGCATTCTCAACACTATCGGTGAGGCCGATCTTTCCCAATCGACGACGACTCCGAAAAGAGAAAACGGTACCGTCTTCGAATTCAAACAGCACACGGTCGTACTTCCGTTCCCCCGTCTCGTCCCGATACTGCACATCCCCGCTCATACCAAAATGCATCAGGACATACTGCTTTTTGCCGTCCACCTGAAGAAAGAGGTATTTGCCCCGACGTTCGGTATCGGTGAATGCTTTTTTCTTCAAGGTCCGCTCAAGTTTCGCGGCTCCCACATCCTGAAGCATTTTTTCGTCCAACACCGATGTTCGACTCACTTTCTTTCCCAGTGCGTTCTCACGGCAATAATCTCGATAGATTTCCACATCAGGTAATTCGGGCATTGGTTCCTCCCGGCTGAGATAACCAGACCGTGCTCCACTCCCCTTTCACGCACAGAGTGCAATCTCGGTGGAATGTTGTCACCGTCTGCATACAACGAAGTATAACGGTGTTCCCGCTACGGCTACGGCTCGTGTCGGCCGGCACTCACATTTCATCAACTACGGGACAATAGAGAATGCGAGAATCGCCGGTACTCGATCCCGATATTTCTTCGGCCAACCGCCCTACTTTACGGAGCAATGCCGCAGTTTTCGGATCAAGTCCCAGCATGCTTTTTCGTCGCGAACGGGCGGTTCCCGAAAGCAGGTAATCGAGAAAGCTTCGTTCCGGAGGGAAGGTCTCCAGTTTCACCTGATCGTCCTCCGGAATGCCGGCCTCCCGTTTCGCCAGATTGACAGCCGTCGCTATTCCGCCAAGTGTATCCACCAACCCGAGCGCGAGCGCCTGACGACCGGTCCAGACCCTTCCCTGCGCGATCCGGGCGACACTGTCGGCTGCAATGTTTCGTCCTTCGGAGACCTTTGTCACGAAATCATCATACACATGATCGAGCATCGACTGGACACGCCGCCACTGCTCCGGCGTGTAGTTCTGCGTGGGCAGGTACATGGTGGCATTCTCGGCCGTATGAATCTCATCCCAGGTGACACCAAGCTTGTTCCACAGCCCCCGCGTCACCATCTTTCCCATGAGTACCCCAATGGAGCCGGTCAACGTTGCCGGATCGGCGACAATCCGGGTGGCCGGAGCGGAAACAAAATATCCTCCCGAAGCCGCGGCATCGCCCATGGAAACAATCACCGGTTTCCCCGATTCCCGAGCCTGTTTGACTTCGTGCCACACGATATCCGATGCGATATACGAGCCCCCCGGACTATTCACCCGAAACACGATCGCCTCGGTTCCGGGATCGTCCCGGGCGTCGCGGAAGGCCTTTGCGACCGTCCACGCCCCCATCGTATATCCCCCCAGCGGAGAGTACCGGTCTTCGCCGCGATAGATCGTCCCGACACCGTAAATCAAGGCGATACTACGTCCTTTTCGGTACGTTCCACCAATTCTTTCGATATAGTCGGAGAGTTCAAGCGTATCGCGCTTTTGGGAGACGTTTTTGAATAGTTCGTTGTACGCCGCATCGCGATACCCGAGTTCGTCCACCAGCTTGTTCTCCAGTGCAGCTTCGGCGGTATACGGACCCTCACTCACCAGATTTCGAAAATCACCCTGTTTCATGCCCCGGGCCTCGGAGACTTCTTCGAGAAATTGCGAGTATATGCTCTCGATAAGAGAGCGATTCACTTCCTCGTGCGCATCGGAAAACTCGGTGTGCGTGAATGTATAGGCGGCGGTTTTGTATTTACCACGTTTTCCGATCCGCGGTTCCACGTCAAGGCTGTCGAGCGTTCCTTTCAGGAACATCACCTGCGAGGCCAGTCCGGTCAGCCCAAGGCTTCCCGATTCCTGCTTCCAGATTTTGCCGCACCCGGTTGCAAGGTAGTAGTTC
>CAZEMW010000324.1:0-5100 GCA_964513105.1 uncultured Fibrobacterota bacterium | reverse complement strand
CACATATTGTATAACCCGAAACTGTTCCTTCTGTCTGGATTCCAATGGGAGAACTACTGTGAGATTCCCGGTAATCGTACTGTTTCTGAATTGCCTGTTGTTTGCTCAAAACGATCCCCACATAATCGATGTCGAGTATGACGAGGATAGGGCTTCGGGGACGTTGCACATTATTACCGACGAGCCCGAAGCGCGAATTTTTGTGAACGGCAAGGCGGCGGGGACGGGGAGCCTGGTGCTTGAAGATCTGCCGCTCGATCGGTATGAAATCTACGCAACTCACGAGGATATAACGATCACTGAAAATGTGTTCGTACTCCAGGATGTAGTACGTACGGTCGACATTTCTCTGCGACGGTCGGTTCATGTAAATATCACCACATCCTACTCCCATATGTGGTCCGAAGGGGTCTCGGCATACGGACCGGGATTGCAGCTTGAAATTCAGCACAGAAAAAGTCTGTACGGTATCAATTATAACTGGGATTTTGTTGCCACCGAAGTTCTGCACATGAACGATCGTTCGCAGGGATTTGCACTGGGAGGCGCCGCCTTTACGTGGCACTATGTCGTGGTCGATCTGAAAGGGATCTTCTATATCGCACCCGGCATTTCTTCCGGCTTCTGGTACTTTGATGGAAGTAAATATGCCCCGAAACAGCGTGACCACGTCGATTACGGGTATTATGACCACTATTACTATGACGACTATGAACACTTCGAAAACTATTTCTTCGGCGGCCCCTCGGTAAATGCCTGGGTTGGGTACCGGGCCGCAAATTTCAGTGTGAGCTACGCACTTCTTCTGGGAACCGGATTTGGCCACCTGCTGAATGTCGGGTTTCGCCTCCGCATCTGAGCCGTGCCTCTCACCCGTTCCATTGCGTTCCTCAAAGAGCAAATCGTGCTGCTGCAGACGTATGGCAGAGTAGAGCCGCATGCCGGACAACACCGCTTGAAGCTGCCGTGGCATCACCCCCGGTGCGTAATGGCAACGCTTTTCTAAAATGGAGCGACCGGCAGCGCCTTGAAATGGTATCTTGGGAAGGTTGGGGTTATACCTTTTCCAAGAACAGGGGGCATGTGGCTCATGAGTAATCCTGGAAGTCGTCGTAATCTGCTGATGTGCTTTGTTTCCGTCGTCCTTGCACTTTCTCCTTCTACTCGAATCGGCAATGCCCGTGCACAAACCTATTCCTGGCAGAAACCGCATGCGACGGTGTCCCGGACCGGCGGACTTGAGTGGGCTCCCGAACCATTTGTATTCGAGAACGGAGCTCAGGTGCGCTACATCGACTACGAAAACGGCAGTGACACCAACGACGGACTCACCAGGTCCACCCCGTGGAAACATCATCCGTGGGACGAACGGGCTACGAACACCGCGGCCGAATCCTCCGGGGTAATAACGTACGTGTTCAAGCGAGGTGTGACCTATTATATGTTCGAGCCGCAGGACCCGGAGGGAGAGTGGGATCCGTACTTCAAGGCCGACGAATCGGGTACCCCGAACGAACCGATTCGCCTCACGGTCGATCCCGATTGGGGCACGGGAGAGGCGGTTATCGCAGGCTCGGCGCCGATTCCGGCGCTGTGGCAACAGGCAGGCCCCGACGACGTCCCAAACCGCATGGACCACACGAATGTCTGGTATATTGATGCCGGCGAATGGTGGCCGCGTCATCCGCGACGCCCTCGCGACAAACTGCTGGAGGAGGTGATTCTCTGGGAAGTGCGAGACGGGGTAACACTCGAGCTACACCTTGCCCGCGACCCCGATTGGCAGGAATCTCACTGCAGTTTCGCCCTCGATTACTGGCACCAATGGAGCGGATACCTTGGAGACAACTGGCGTGATTTCTACGATGAAGATCTCAAGGGATATCCCGAGGACTATTTCGACGGTGCCAATGTCTGGAGCCAGTATGCAACCTTCATGGGTGCACCCAATCCCAACCTGATCCAACCCGGCGATTACGATCCGGAAACCGGGGTGCTGAGATCGGGCGGGCCCTGGCCGGGGGTAAAGGAAGGATCGCGGTACATGATCGAAAACCTTCCTCAGTTCCTCGACTCTCCCGGAGAGTACTATTGGGATGAGGACGGCACGGGCAGGATTTATGTCAGATTATGGGACGATCGTGACCCGAATGCGTCTCAGGTAGAAATGTCTGCATGCTTTGAAGCTGTCTCAGTCGACAACCAGAGTTTTATCGAAGTATCCGGGCTCACCTTCACCCGTTTCGGCAGACAGTGTAATGCGGTGCGGGTAACCGGAACGGGACGGAACATCACAGTCACAAACTGCAACTTCAAACACCTTGCGGGAGACGGAGTTTATGTTCGCCCCCGGGACGAAGGCGATACGCTTCGGGCAATCACGATCAGTGACAACGACTTCGCCTACATCCAGAATACGGCAATCGGCGCGGGGGGAAAAAGCAGAGGTCTTCCACGACACAACAGTGACGGAATCCTTGTAAGCGTCGATGTCCTGCGGAACCGAACGTATGAAACCGGATTCCGGCAGACGAGCGGCTATCAGTCAAACGTTCCCGCCATCGATATCGGATATCCCTTCCGGGCCGAAATCGCGGGAAATGTCGTTACGCGAAGCTTTGGTTCGGGCATTGTGGTACACGGGGGGAAAGCGGGAGGCGATCCGGGAGGACGGGTGGTGCCGCTCACCCGGATTCTGGTTCATCATAACAAGATAGAAAACACTGCGCTGGGCGTCAATGACTACGGCGGTCTTGCGATATGGCAAGGCGGCCCTATGTATGTATACAATAACATTTCGGGAAACGCGGTCGGTCATATCCCCGGCGGCTTCGTTTACAACTCCAACCGTGACATGAACCTCTCCTACCCGATATACCTTGACGGGGCATACAAGACGTATACATTCAACAATATTACCTGGGGACGAACAACCGATGAAAATGATCCGTATCACAGCCGCGGGTCGGCCTATTTCATGGTGTTCGGATTTCTTAACCCGGTAATCCACAACACGTTTTACAGATCCGGTATCGGTCTCGGGGGAAGCTCGGGCAACAGGAACGATGTTCTGGGCAACTTGTTTGTCGACATCAAGAGTCGGTTTCTGAAAAACAACAGAACATTGGATCCCTCGCTGGTCGGCGGGGGCGACGACGGGTCGTCGGGCTTGCGCGGCATACCAACACTCGCCTATGCGGACAACCTCTTTCATGGAACCGCCGAAGCCGGCGTTCTTGCGAAAAAGGGCGACAGCGTCGGTATGGGTGCGGAGATGGATATTGAAGCCGAAGAGATCACGGCAATGGCCGCCCAGATGAAAGTGTATCCGCTTCGATGTGGAAGATTAGGGTGGGAAGAAGAAAACCGACCGATCAAGACCGGTCTCCCGGATCCGATCGACTGCCACAAAGGCATATCCGACGGAAATCTTCGGCCCCACGATACGACGCTCGCAAACAACAATGGGGTCACCTATTTCATTCCCTGGTCGCTTTATGCAACTGTCGGCGAATGGCATTTCATGCAAAACAGACGAAATCCGCGAGAGATCCTGGATTACCATTGGTTTATGAACGAAACACATGTCAAGAGGAAAGCCTATGAGGCGATCCCCTATTTTACTTTATCACTCAGCGACTCAACGCTCGATGCCTACACCGAATCGTATCTGGAAGACTGGGCTCCCGGTGCGGTGGTGTTCGACGGTAGCAGATTTGCCGCGGTCGGGCATGAAGAGATGCACCGGGACATTGAAGTCGAGGCGACCAGACTGGGGGAAAAACCCGTTGAACCGTGGATTACACCGGAGCCCGACAGCGGGTACGATCATCGAAACGACCCCATCTACGGTCCCGGGCAGATCGCCCGGTTTCCCGGAGACAGACGCCGGACCCTGGACATTTCCACGGAAAACGTTTTGGTCGAAACGGTCGTGCGAGTCGATGCCGTTGATCCGGCTCAGAACGGCGTTATAGCCGGAAAGTATGACGGTAACACGGGATATCGACTCTATGTGACTCCAACCGGACTACCGGAGTTCGAGGTCGCCGCGGGGGGGAGCGCATACAGGGTTGCCGGCGTCGAAACCATCACCGACGGTGAATGGCATCACGTTATCGGGGAAATCGACCGGAAAAGCGGACGGATGAGCATGTATGTTGACGGCTCCCTGTCAAACGAATCCTCCAGCACACTCGCCCCGGAAGCGTCATTGTCGAACACGGCCGATTTTATCGTGGGTAAAGGAAATGAAGACACGGATTACTTCATGGGTGCAATCGATTTTCTTCGCGTGTGCAAAGGGACGCTTGCCGATGCCGCCACCACCATCGAAGAACTCTACGCCTGGCAGACCGACGGCCCGGTGAGGTACGACTTTGCGGGTAATCCTCCGATGGGTCGCCGAGACATAGGCGCTCTCGAAAACGGGGACATCACCGTTACGCGTCCGAATACGCTTCTGGGGTGGGATTTTGCCGGTCAGGATTCGATTTCATCCTACCGGGCGTCCTATTTCCACGAGAGTGTGTCGCAGACCGACCCGAGTGGAACAATAGTTATGTCCGATGCCATGGAGCCACACCGTTCGGGGGAAGGCGACGGATTTACGTTCAAGAACAGAGAATTCACCTATCAGGAGGCTCTGGACTCGGGAAGGTACATCGAATTCACGATCGCTCCCCGCGAAGGAGACACTCTGGACTTCACAGAAATCTATATGTACCTCACGACCGCGCGAAACACTCCCCTCCACTACGCTTTGTTCAGTGGCGACGGTTCATTTACTCAAGGGAATGAAATTGTGCACGATTCGCTCCCCCCGGTATGGGGCAGCGTTGATCTTCCACTGCAGGGCTTTGAAACGGTTACCCAACCAACGAAGTTTCGCCTGTACTTCTATGGAAAAAAGCGTGGCGTGGGAGGAATTCTTGATCGCCCCGGCTACGACCTTATGATCAGGACCGGCGGCCGGGTCGGCGTCGCGCATAAGGAGACCAAAGAACCGGAATCCTCCTCCGGCCTGTTCAAAGACGCGGTACGCTCGGCCATAGAGGCAGGGAGAGGAGAGTAAAAGTGGTACTTGCAAGGAAACCGCTT
>CAZEMW010000323.1:1699-5107 GCA_964513105.1 uncultured Fibrobacterota bacterium | reverse complement strand
TCATGCGCTCGACCGTTATGCCAATCGTCTGGTGCATGCCGGGTACCGAATCGCGGTATGTGAGCAGACCGAAGACCCCAAAACTGCCAAGGGCGTGGTGAAACGCGACGTTATCGAGGTTATTTCGGCCGGGACCGCGACCGAAGACAACTTTATCGATGAAAAGACAAACAATTTTATTCTTTCCGTTGCCGAAGACGGCGATACGGTGGGGATCGGGATTTGTGACCTGTCTACCGGGGAGTTTTCGGTAGAAGAAATCCCTTTTGCCCAGCTCGAAGAAGAGCTGGTTCGCCTGGAACCCAGCGAGCTTCTGGTCTCTCAGGAATGCGATCAGCGCATTGTTACACTCGTAAACGACGCCTTCAGAAAGGTGTTTCTTTCGCGCTACGACCCCTGGAAATTCGAGATTGACCAGGGCACCGAAACCCTGAAAGACCACTTCCGGGTGGCTTCACTGGAGGGCCTGGGGCTCGAAGGGTACACCACCGGGATCGGCGCCGGCGGCGCTCTTCTGGCATACCTCAAAGAACAGAAAAAAAACGATCTTCGGCATATAACGGTCATAACCCCCCGGGCTCTCGGTGAGTTCGCCGAACTGGACCCGGCAACTATACGAAATCTCGAGCTCTTGCGTCCGATGCAAACCGATGATGTCGGCGGGACGCTGATATCGGTTCTTGACAAAACCGGCACCCCCATGGGCGCCCGCCTCCTGAAACGCCGGATTACCCATCCGCTTCGGGAAATCCAAGCCATAAACGCACGACTCGATTGTGTAGAATGGCTCAAAAAAGACGTTTTTACCCGAGGCGAAGTCGAGCTGTACCTTCGACGGATCGCCGATATCGAACGCCTGATCGGCCGGGTCACCTACGAACGGGCCAACGCGCGAGATCTCAACGCACTCTCCCAGTCGATTCGTACGTTTCCCTCACTCATAAAGACCATTGGTGAGTCACCGGTTGGACTCGTTCGTTCGGTCGCCGATTCGCTCAGTGGGTTTGAAGAACTCGCTGAAAAAATCGAAACAACCCTCTCCGATTCCCCCCCGCTGTCTCTTCGGGAAGGCGGACTGATCCGTGACGGGATCTCCGCAGAACTTGACGAAATAAGGGATGCGGCCCGAAACGGCAAACAGTGGATCGCGAAACTTCAGGAGACCGAACGTACCCGAACCGGCGTGTCTTCACTCAAAGTCGGATTCAACAAGGTATTCGGTTACTACATAGAAGTCTCCAAGGCCAATCTTGCATCCGTGCCCGAGAATTACATTCGGAAACAAACGCTGGTAAACGGTGAGCGCTTCATCACTCCCGAGCTCAAAGACATGGAAGCCAAAGTGCTTGGTGCCGAAGAACGTCTGGGGAATCTCGAATACGAGCTGTTCGTCGAGCTTCGGAAATTCGTCGCCGTGCAATGCGTCCGCATACAAAAGGCCGCCGAAGCGATCGCGTCGCTCGACGTACTCGTCTCTCTGGCCCGCGTGGCCGCCGATTACGGTTACACCCGTCCGGTTCTCCGGGAGGACACCACCATGCAGATCCACGACGGCCGTCATCCGGTAGTCGAACGCATGGATCCCGATGAACAGTTCGTGCCCAACGATACTACGATCGACCCCGAAGACGCGCAGGTACTTCTGATAACCGGCCCGAACATGGCCGGTAAATCAACGTACCTTCGTCAGAATGCACTCATTGCCATAATGGCCCAGATCGGCTCATTCGTTCCGGCATCCGAGGCACAAATCGGAATAGTCGACCGGTTTTTCACGAGAGTTGGGGCCTCGGACCGTCTTGCCCGCGGACAAAGTACATTCCTGGTTGAGATGATCGAAGTCGCCAATATCCTTAACAATGCGACCGACAAAAGCCTGGTTCTTCTTGACGAAGTAGGCCGGGGGACTTCGACGTTCGACGGTATCAGTATCGCCTGGGCAGTCGCCGAATACCTTCATCAGACCGAGGGCCGTCGGGCCCGAACGTTCTTCGCCACCCACTACCACGAACTCGCCGAACTCGCACTCATGTTCCCCCGTATAAAGAATCTTCATGTGCGGGTAAAAGAATGGAACGACAAAATAATTTTCCTTCGGAAAATAGGCGAAGGCTCCTGCGACCACTCATACGGCATTCAGGTAGCCCGTCTTGCCGGAGTACCCAAAGCGGTTATCATTCGCGCAAAAGAGATCCTCTCAAATCTCGAAAACATGGAACTTACCCCCGATCACAAACCGGTGCTCGCAAAGTACCACAAAGTGGCCGAAAAAGATCCTTCGCAGGTAGACCTGTTCGACGGTGTTCAGATGAATCTTCTTGATGCCGGCGGGCTCGAAGTGGTACAGCGGATCAGAAACACCGATCTCAACAATCTTACTCCTATCGAAGCACTCAATATACTGGCAGAGCTGAAAGCGAAAACGGAAGGAAGCTGATATCCGGCGACTTTCCGGGGCTGCAATGGTAGCACACGAGTCGAAAAAATGCTCAGGTTCGTGCTCGTAAATCGAAAATGGTCAATATGGGGTTCGATTGAACCCGAACACCAGGTAATGAGGAATTGAAATGATACTCGTTCTGTTTGCACTCGGGCTTATCGGCGGTTTCCTCTCAGGTCTTCTTGGGCTGGGCGGGGCGATTGTGATGATACCGCTGATGCTCAACGTCCCGGCGCTTCTCGGGGTCGGCGAACTCTCCATGAGGACCGTTGCCGGCCTGTCCATGTTTCAGGTCCTGTTTTCATCATTGTTCGGCATCCTGATTCATCGGAAGAACAAAAATGTTCATACCCGAACTTTTCTCATGGTTGGAATCCCAATGGGAATCTGTGCCCTTGCCGGAGCGTACGCGTCGAAGTTTATTCCCAACGAAGCAATTCTGGCGGTTTTTGGGATTTTAATAGTCGTTGCCCTGGTGGTGCTCTTAGTTGACAAACGCACGGAGCAGGGGGATGCCGTGACGGCCGAAGACCTGGAGGTGAGTCCGTTTCGATCAGTTCTGACGGGAACGGTGGTCGGAACGCTGTCCGGGATTGTCGGGGCCGGCGGCGGATTCATTATGGTTCCCGTTATGGTATCATTCCTGGGCATACCGCTGAAAATTACGATCGGTACCAGTCTGGGGGTAGTATTTATCGGTGCGCTCATGGGCTCGATCGGCAAAATCGTTTCCCTTCAAGTCGATTTCATCCTGGCCCTTCCACTCATTGTCGGATCGATCGTATCGGCACGATTGGGCGCCAAAGTAAGCAACCGCCTTCCTTCGCACGTCCTGAAATATGCCCTTATTGCAGTGGTGGTCGTGAGCGGTGGCCAGGTCGTCTATAGATTTTTCTCCGACCGCACCGAGGTACCCGAGGCAACGCCCCGCACCAATTCCGAGCAATCTTCAAGGGTCGACTCCGGTT
>CAZEMW010000323.1:1307-1689 GCA_964513105.1 uncultured Fibrobacterota bacterium | reverse complement strand
GTCTGGGGACGGTCGGTTGTAATTGACTGGAATTCTGCCGAGGAAACGCGCTGTAGAGTCTGAGAGTCATAGAGCCCCGGATCGGTCAAATAGCAGTGTGGTTGAAGCCCCGCCTCACGGATCTGATCGGCGAATGATTCACAAAAATTCCCCGAAACCCGAAGATCGATACCGTCAAGCTTTCCCCTGAGCGCCCGATCAATAACCCTCCGCAACCCTCCCGGTCGCACTCTCGAAGGACCATACAGCATGTATACATCGAACGCCGGAAAATGGCATTTCAGTTTCCCCATCGGACGACCGGGAAAACCGATGAAACTAATCCGGTCGGGGCCCATATTATGTCGGTCGAGAATTTCCGCTATCGGTTCAAAAATCTCTT
>CAZEMW010000323.1:0-1297 GCA_964513105.1 uncultured Fibrobacterota bacterium | reverse complement strand
GTACACAATCCCCCGATCGGGCATCGCCCCACAAAACTCTTCGAGAGTCGGAACACGATACCCGCACCCCTCATAGTGTCGATCTCTCCCGATTACTTCGACCTCTCGCAGCTCTGAAAGCGTGCCGGTGTGCACTTCCAATTTCCGATCCCCCACCCGGCCGGTATCTGAATCGTGCAAAAGAACAACGTGCCCGTCACGCGTAAGTCGGCAATCGACCTCAACACCGTCGGCACCCTCTTTCAAGGCTCCGGCAAAGGCTTCAAGGGTATTCTCCGGCGCCGACGAGGATTCGTGATTCCCCCGATGGGCAATTATTCGTGGAGCTGTCATGCTGTCAAACCAAAGGAATACTGATTGAATAGTGCCCGTCTCAGGGTCAAGTTCGTGGGTTCCCCTCGACACATCGACCCCGTCCGCTCAATGCAACGCTCCGCCTGGTGATCGGGTGGTTTTCGGGCACGATCTGAATAGGATCCAATACACGCTACAAGATCCTGAAAAATATACTACGCGTTCTGTCTGGATAATGTGCATCCGCGTAAACACGGGGCACCATAACAGTTCAAAGACTGCCGGAAGTGCCGGCTCGAAGCGTTAGGCATGGAAGTTGATAGTCCAGTGTACTCACGGTGAAAACCCAAAATGAAGGAAGGGATGGGGATTATGAGACAATGGTTGATTATAGTTGGATTATTGGTCTTTTTTCGAGCACCCGAAGCCGCCGATTGGGCAACCGGACAGGGGAGTGTCTACGGCAAGGGTACCGTGGCGGTTTCCGTCGGAATGAGTTTGCTTCATTTTGGGGGCTATTCTACGGTCGATGTTGGAATTCATGATGCGATCAGTGTCGGTGGTGGTGTGGGGTACAATGGATACAGTTTCAGCCGGTTCTGGCGATACAACTATGTCCCGATAATTGCCCGGGGAAGTTTTCACCCGCTGAACCTGACGGTACTCGCGGATAAGGTTACGGTCAGAAATAAAATCGATCCCTATATCGGTGTGGCCGCCGGCTGGAATATCGGGTGGAGCACCTGGAAGCTCGACGGACAGGAATTCGGCGAGCCCACAGTCGGTGGACTGATCTTTCGAGAGAATATCGGAATCAGGTTCTATCCGGGGGATACTTTTTATGTGTATGCCGAAGAAGGCAGTGGGTTCGGAATTTTCAATTTCGGGGTAGGCCTGGGTTTCTGAGCCGACAGCCGAAAAAAATACCCTTCTGAGTCAAAGCCGCGCTCGCGCTCGGAATCGGAATCGGTATCGGTATCGGTATCGGTATCGATTCCGAGAT
>CAZEMW010000322.1:360-5132 GCA_964513105.1 uncultured Fibrobacterota bacterium | reverse complement strand
ATCATTCGAACGGCATGTTTGAAAACTTCGTTACCGCGCATACTCATTTTTCTCCGCGGCCCCCATGCCGGAAGAGTCAGAATATGTCCGAGTGATCCGTCACTCGCCAAGTGTGAGGTCAGCACCCCGCAGTCCGGCTTCTCGGTTCGCTCGAGCACAACGGCGCCCGCTCCGTCCCCGAACAGAATACAGGTGCCCCGATCCTCCCAGTCCAACGTCTTGGAAATAACCTCGGCGCCAACCAACAGTATTCGTCGGTACTGTCCGTTGGCAATCAGGGCGTTGGCCACGCTGAGTCCATACACAAATCCCGCACATGCGGCCGATAAGTCGAATGCGAAGACATCCTTGCACCCCAGCCGTTTCCCAATCGTGCAAGCGGTGGAAGGAAAGAAATTATCCGGTGTAAAGGATGCACACACAATCCCGTCAATATCCGACGGCACCATGTTGCAGCGGGCCAGTGCATTCCGAGCCGCCGTTGCCCCCAGATCCGAAGCCTTGCCCGGCTCTCCGCGCGGATAAATATGCCGTTCACGAATGCCGGTCCGAGTTGTAATCCACTCGTCGGTAGTATCGAGAAAGCTCTCTAGTTCTTTGTTTGTCAAAACGGTTTCAGGCACCGAGGTACCAACCGATATTATTCGTGATCGCGCCTGCGACATACCTTTTTTTGACCCCTTCCGCCGAGATCAGTCGCTCGTGATTTCATTTGTCTCTGCCGCGGTCCTCAAACGAGAGCGTTTTTTTCGCATATCAACCTGCTCCCGGACATTTCAGCCCCCTCTCCCGAGGCGCCTGGGAAACCCACCTTAATCAACTGTACGCAACGCCGCCAGGACCGCGTTTGCTATGGCGTCGGGTGAGGAAGACCCATGCGCTTTGAAAACTGCCCCTCCCACTCCCAGAAGCGGCGCGGCACCATAATTTTCAGCGTTCAAGATGCTCATCTTGGTTCGTATTTGATCGAAAAGAGTACGACTATGTTCAAAGACCTTCTCGGTGAGGGCGTAAAAACTCTCACACGCTTTCAGTAGCACATTACCGGCGAAGCCATCAGTCACGACAATGTCGGAATCCCCGGCAAGAACTCGTGACCCCTCAATGAATCGATGGTAGTTTGCGCCGGATCCGGAGAGCACCTTGTGGGCTTCGAGTATGGCCCGCGTTCCCTTGGTTTCTTCCAAACCCACGTTGAGAAGCGCAACACTCGGTTGTTTCACGCCGGAATACCTTGAATAGTAGTCGATTCCGAGTTCGGCGAAAGATATGAGATGTTCACTGCGACAGTCGAGATTGGCCCCTGCATCAAGTAAGAGAAAAGGTCGGTTTCCCGTGGTTGGAAGTAGTGCCGCCAGAGCCGGCCGGCTCACCCCGGTTTTCTTGCCCAGAATAAAAACGGACGTCGCAACCAGAACGCGAGTATCCCCCGCACTCAATGAAGCATCAACTTTACCTTCGGACTGAAGCGAAATGCATCTGACTATCGAAGATCGGGGCTTGGTTTTCCAGACTCGGGTGGGGTTGTCCTCCGGTTCGATTCTTTCCGGGCAACCTTCAACAACAAATTCGCAAGCGTGTTTCGTGCCGTGCGACTCGTGTTCGGCAAGAGATTGATGGATTTCGGTTCGATCCCCGCACAGGTGAACCACAAACGCCTTTCCGTATCGTCGATTAGCTTCGGCGATTCCCCGAATCAGCGTTTCAGAACCATAATCCCCGCCCTGAACATCGATAGCCAGCCGAGCAGGTTTCATCGATGAAACCGGTCTATTCCTCAGTTTCCAGGACTTCTACCCCGGCGTAATAGCCACAGTTTCTGCACGCTCGGTGTGCCTGTTTTGGCTGCTTGCAGTGAGAGCAGAGCGCCGGCTTTGAAACATCCAATGCATCATGCGAACGCCGCTTATCGCGGCGGGTACTCGTAATTCTTCTTTTTGGTACTGCCATCGTTCAAACCAAGCCTTTCAGCATTTTAGCGGGCATCGGCCCATTTATGGATTAATCAGTATTTCCCAATTCGTGGTCTCAGACGCCCCCTGCAAACAGACTCGGCACGCCGATCAGGAAGGATAGCGTGCCGTAGCTTGTGGTGCTTCCCGGTTCATTCTCGCTTCAGCTTGCGAAGCGCCTCCCAGCGAGGATCGATCTGCTCTTCCGTTTCCTTCGCACCACCACCTTTCTCAGCGCCTTCGACCCCTTCACACAGTTCATTGCAAATGGGCATGAGTGGGATCATTGTCATTATCTCATCATAAAGCGCCGGACGAGTGTCTACCTGATCGTCCTCATCGGAGAAATAAAAATCTATTTCCTCATTCGGCAATCGCGACACGCTGTTCTGAAGGACCAGTCGGTATTCGCCCTGAATCGGTTTCTTGAACTCGGTAGTACAACGGGCACATGAAAGGCGAACTTCGCATGAGAACTGCACATGCATATGGATTTGCATGTAGACTCTGTCGATTTCCGCCCGACACGAAACAGAGGCCTGCACTCCCGAGGATGCAGTCTGTTCCTCGTCCAGCATGACATCCTGCTCGACGACCGAATGTCCTTCAGAAAGTTTTTGAAGTTCAAGTATCATGCCAACAAGTCCTGAAAAATAATACGTTTCTGAGATTGCAGTCAAGAAATGCGGGCAAGGCAGCGAATACCCAGCCGTTCACACCCTAAGCCGGCAAAGGTGGTACGGCAAAACCGGCCGGCGCGGGCTACTCCCCGGCATTCGATGCGACCAGGCTGCCGGCCTTTTTGAAATCCTCATAGGCGGCGCGTGCCTTTTGTCGCATCAACCGTTCCCGAAGGATCTCCTGCTCGCTGTCTTCGGATTTGAAGTACAACACGTAGTAGTTACCGGCCTCCTGCAGATGCCCCAGACCGTCCTGCAGATGGGACGTGCTTTCACGAAACATGGTTTGATTCTTACTGATCTTACGAAATTCGTCGGCCAGCTCTTCGGCTTTGGTGTCCGTTGCATGTGCGCGAGCCAGCAACCTGTCCAGATTGAGCGAAAAATCACGGAGATCGACATTCATCATGGTAGTTGCCAATCCCATACCACGATTTATAACCTCGTTCAGCTTCGTCGCGTAACCAAGTCGCTCACGGTTCTCCCGCAGTTGTTCTTCACGAGAACGCGCCCGCTCTTCAGCACGCTGTCGCTCAAGTTCCAACCTGCGAAGTTCAGACATTTCCCGGCGATCGGGGCCTGAGTTAACATGCTGAATGATTGCCCACACGGTTCCGGCCAAAAGCACGGTAGCCAGTAAGTAGGAAACAGACAGTCTTGTCGGTCCATGCGCATTGACGGCAATCATGTACGCAAGGATAGTCAGACCGACTAATACACCAAGTAGCAAGACCTCTACACTCATGCAGGTGTTCCTTTGTTTCTTGTCTCTACAATACCCCAAATATCACGTCTTTGCGTACTCATTTCGAATTCGCGGAACTCTTATTTATGCCTGAACTGAGCGGCGCTCGAGGGAAATGGCTGCTCGTCTGAACGAGCCGAAATGCTGCCGGATCTACCCCGGCCGTCACCGCTGGGAAGGTTGAGCCCGAATGGAGAGGCGAACTGTACCGGGGCCCCGCCCAAAGGCGGGAGTCCCCATTCAATCAAAACAAGTGCCGATACGGGCCGAATCAGAACGGCAAATCATCTTCAACCGGCATATCAGGTTCGGCTGAGCTTGGTATTGAACTGTTGTTGTCCGAATGCTCATCCATGGAACGCGAATCCTGTCGTGAGGAACCCGACCCCGACCCCGAACCCGACCCCGGGCCCGCACTACCGAGGAACTGAATCGTGCTCGCCACGATTTCCGTACGGTACTTTTTATTGCCGTCCCGGTCGTCCCATGATCGTGTCGATATCCGCCCCTCAACGTAGACGGTTCTTCCCTTCTTGAGGTAATCATTGGCCAACTCGGCCAGCTTACCCCAGGCTACGACATTGTGCCATTCCGTGCGATCTTGACGATCACCCTCTCTTCCCGTCCACCGTTCAGTTGTGGCCAGGCTGAACGAGGCTACACTGGTTCCACTTGGCGTTCGACGCAGTTCGGGATCCCGGCCAAGATTTCCGATCAAAATTGCTTTGTTTACTCCAGCCATACATCCTCCTCATTCGTGAATAGTGATGGAGCAATACCGCATCTCCTCGTCGGTCCGGAGAAACGGTCTAACTATTAGTTCTAATGATACCGACGAAGCTATAAAATGAATTGATGTCGGAACGAAAACAAGTAGTTTCTTGCGGGACCCCGACAAAGCGCCGATATTTGGAGCTATTACCCGGGAAGGAAGCGTTTCGGTTTCCCGCGATCTCACCTGCCGAACTCCGGCGGACTAAGACTGGCTACTGCAAATACTGCAATATACCGAACGTAAGGAAAAAGGCGGAAACTACGGCAAATGAGCCGACAAGGAAATGTACGAGGGGATCTCTCGACGGAGGAGGAGCTTCGGGGGGCGGAAGCGGACGGCAGGCACTCACTCGTATTGTTGTGCCGCTGATTCGCTGTTCGGAAAAATACCAACCGGGATCGACCCCCAGAGCGACCTGAGAACGAACCCTTGATAGTGCAATTTCAGAATGCCGAGACCATGTCTTGAGACTGCTGAAGATATGACTTCCAGGAAGGTCCAGCTCCTCTCCCTGCTCAAGGGTCTCACCATAGATATCGATCACCATTCTTTGTTCCGGCGTGCTGTAATAAAGCCAGTAATGGCGCGGCGTCGCACTGAAATTGAGATCAACAACATAG
>CAZEMW010000322.1:0-350 GCA_964513105.1 uncultured Fibrobacterota bacterium | reverse complement strand
GATTCCGGTTCTCTATCGTCGGCTCCCGCACCTGGGTGATTGACTCAAGAGTTACCTCCTGAGACTCCCCCCTCAAGGCAAGAAATGAGATGATTGCGGGAGTAAGCCGCAGGAGCGAGATTGCTCGTATGAGGGAAGCTTTCTGCATGTCGCATTTCCAGACAGTCGGTTTTGGTATTGCAGCTTATCCGAGAATGGCACGGCGCCCTTCGGGCAAAATCAGCTCTGCCACCGGACTTCGACAAGCTCTGCCACCGGACTTCGACAAGCTCTGCCACCGGACTTCGACAAGCTATGCCACCGGAGGCCATAGATCAAGCAAAGCTTCAAGAGTCTACGAATCAACGACT
>CAZEMW010000321.1:0-5140 GCA_964513105.1 uncultured Fibrobacterota bacterium | reverse complement strand
ACCCGTCACCCGTCACCCGTCATCCGTCACCCGTCACCCGTCACCCGTCACCCGTCACCCGTCACCCGTCACCCGAACCCCGAACCCCGAACCCCGAACCTCGAACCTCGAACCCCGAACCCCGAACCCTCATTCCGAACGTATCATAGTAAGAACCATCTTGAATCGCTGATCCGCCCGAACCGCATGGGGAATGTTGGCAGGCATAATGATCGTTTGTCCGGCTCCCAGAGAATGGTCGTTCTTTTCGATGGTCACGGTACCCATACCATCAACCACCTCCACTACTGCATCGTACGGAGCGGTGTGTTCACTGAGACTCTGTCCTTCATCGAAAGCGAACACTGTAATTGTGCCTGCTTTCTTGTCTACAACTGTCCGAGAAACAATCGATCCGTCCTGATAGCTCACCAGTTCGGAAAGATTGAGAACGCGGCCACGCAAGTCTTTGTCGGATTGTGCCTTATCGGTCATATGCTCTCCTTTTACTTCAAGAATCCGGTTCTGCGATTCGGAAATTCAAAATTCCCTGCGGCATTAAGTGTTTTTTCTGTGCTATTGTTTCGGTTGAAGATAATGTGGAACATATGGAAATCTATATTGTATAGATTAGCAATGAGTGTGCCTTAGTAGCGAAACGTGTTGCGGCCGGAAGACGGTATTCTTCCCAAACAATACTTGCTTTGGAAGCAGGGGGTGGTCATCGCCCATCCCAACGAACTGCCGATCGAACGGCCCGCCCCGGAACACGTATCCGATGATCCGGGAACGAATCTTGATAGACTCATCGGACCACACACTTCCGATATCCTTCATCAGTTACGATACGCGTCAACTGTGGGGTCAAAGTGAATATGACGTGAAAGGACCAAATCCTACGAATGAGTCGAAAATATGTGATTCTCTTCCTCTTGTTACTCTCGGCATTGTCCGTCGGACGGGCCGAGGAACCATGGCCGAAACCCGTACCCGGGTGGAAAGCTCCTTTGGCCGACGAACATCCTCGGCTCTATTTTCGCCAATCGGATCTTCCCGCTATTCGAGCCCGGGCCGAAACGCCCGAGGGACGTGAAATACTGAAGGTTTTGCGGAATAATCTTGCGGGTGCTTACACTTTGTGGCATGGCGCCGGTTATGGGTTTCTCTATCAGCTCACCGAGGATAGATCATACGCCGATACTGCCCGAGAAATGGTTCAAAAGGCCCTGGACGGCGCTTATGATCGAGACAATCGGTACAGCTTCCGACGTCCGGGAGGTACTCTTCGTGCCGGTCCCTCCGTGGCGGCAATAGCATTGGCGTACGATCTCTGTTTCTCCGGATGGGAAGAATCCTTTCGGGAAAAGGTAGCAAATGAAATTCTAAGTTACAGCCCCGATAACTCTCAGACCTTGGAAGAAATGGCAACTCAGCCAAAGCATCCGCCGGCCAGCAATCACTTCGGCCCTATTACCGGTGGAGCGGGAGTTGCCCTTCTTGCCGTCAGCCGAGATTCCGGGATCGATTCCGCAAAGGTATCCGAACTGCTCGATTCAGTATGGAAGAATACGATTCGTGGCCTGACGGAGGGGTTTGGAGACGGAGGCTATTTTGCCGAACATGCGGGGCCCAGCCACATGGCCTCCAACTCGGTTTTTATCCAGTTTCTTCAAGCCGCCCGAGTCGCGGGAGGAATGGACTTCGTTTCACCGCGTCCTAATGCGCAATGGCTCTATTTGCGATGGATCCACGAACTGAGCAATTTTTTCGATGAAACCGTACACTATCCTTGTCGCCACCCGAGTTCCTACGGTTCTCAGGAATTCCTCCGGTATCACGGCGGAAGCATCTCTTTTGGGGGGTGGTTTGCACATGGCTTCGGCATTGCCCTCCCGGAGCATAGGCCCGCATTATTGTGGACTTACAACAACTACGTAAAGGAACATGATCCCTCAGGTTTTGACTGCAAAACATATCCTCATCTTGCAGTGTTGTCATTTGTTAACTGGCCAATCGGGGTCGAAATGCAGAATCCTGAGGGAATCATTCCCAAGGCCCGGCGTGATACAACCCTGGGTTACTTCGGCTTTCGGAATCGATGGCGAACCGACAGAAATGAGGTCCTGGTGACCACGTGTGTCGGGACCGGTTGGGCAAAGTCCTATGTGGAGTGGGGAAGCGAGCCTACAATGGTCTGGGGACACGGAGAGAAAATGGCTATCGGCCGTCATCTCAGAGAAAAACAGACATTGGTTGTGCTCACAGAAGACGGGTCCGGCGTTGTCAGCTCTGTAGATTACCCGAATAGCTGGGTCAAGGTTTATGATTTCGAGCTGGGGGATGTCGTCTTACGGCCGAGTTCCAATGCCGTTCGAAGTGGCGTCGCGGTTGATTTCAGCGGAGCGTCGGGAGCCGATGCTCTTGTGGTAGTTGTGGGGCCCTGTGCCGGTTCCGGTGGAACCGAGGTCGATGTCAACGGAACGGCCATGCGGTATCTGACCCTGTCGGAGACTTCTATTCAACCGGAGGTACGGGTTACCGGTGACACGCTGTACATCGGTAGTCAATCGGTACACTGGGACGGGGAACGTTTTTTTCTGGGTACTTTTTCAAGCGATACCACGTTCTATGCCGGAATAGACGTTCCTGCAACGGCGAGCAGCACGGTATTGCGTGTCCCGAAAACGGACAGACCCATTTCTCTACATGGAAATCCCTGGGGGTTGCGAGAACTGTTCGATCCCGCAGGACGACGAGTAAAGGTCGCCGATGTCTTTCGTATTCCGACGGGAGTACTGATCGGGACAACGGAATCGGGGAAAGTTAAAAGAAAGGTCAAGGTCGGCCGGTAAGCTGCACTACGGGTTGTTTTACTCAGGGTAACGCGTGTCGAATAAGCTGGGCACCGTGCTGTTTTAAGGCCAAATACAATCAGAACAAGGGATTCGACGACGTTGATGAACCTGTGGCGATCCGGTATCATGCGGAGTGGCAGGGGACTGCCGAAAAGACTGAAACCGGGGAGCTTTCGGCACCGGAGTTCGGGCCGGAATCGAAGCCGGTCGGTGAAGACCTGTACGATACACTCAGAAATAGAACGGCGTGCCCTTCGCAGGAAGAGCACGCCGTTTATCACTGGTGAGGCTGTACTTACGCTTTCTGAAGAATCGCGTTAAGGTCCGCTTCCGGTGTACTGATCGGCTTAAGGTCAAAGTTCTCGACCAGGAAGTTCAGGATGTTCGGACTGACGAATGCCGGCAGTGACGGACCGATTCGAATGCCTTTGATCCCCAGAGACAGAAGAGACAGGAGAATGACTACCGCTTTCTGTTCGTACCAGGACAGCACCAGAGAAAGCGGCAGGTCATTGACACCGCAATCAAAGGCCTGAGCAAGAGCCTGAGCAATCTTTACCGCCGAATATGCATCGTTACACTGGCCAACATCGAGCAGTCGTGGTATGCCACCGATGTCCCCGAGTTCCAGATTGTTGAAGCGAAACTTACCGCAGGCGAGTGTCAGGACCACCGTGTCCTTCGGCGTGTTCTGGACAAAGTCGGTGTAGTAGTTCCGTCCAGGCTTTGCACCGTCACATCCGCCAACCAAAAAGAAATGCTTGATAGCACCTGCTTTGACGGCATCAACAACGGTGTTCGCAACACTCATAACCGCGTTTCGTGCAAATCCGGTCATTAGTTTGCCCGAGGTCTGATCTTCGGCCGGTCCTCCGAGTTCCTTTGCCTTTGCGATAACCGCGGAGAAATCGCGATTTTTCACGTGGCTGACATCCGGCCAGGCAACAAGTCCCGCGGTAAACACCTGATCCTTGTAGCTGTCCCGTGGTTTCTGAATACAATTTGTGGTAAACAGGAACGCCGCGGGGGCTCCGTCGAACTCCTTCTGCTGGTTCTGCCAGGCCGTACCGAAATGCCCCGCAAGATGAGAGTACTTTTTCAGACCCGGATATCCGTGTGCCGGCAGCATTTCACTATGGGTATACACCTTGACTCCCGTGCCCTCGGTCTGCTTCAATAGCTCTTCCAGATCGAGAAGGTCATGTCCGCTGATTACAATTGCCGGGCCTTTCTGCAGGCCCACCGGTACTTCCGTCGGCTCAGGATGACCAAAACGATCGGTATGCGCTTCATCCAGAATTTCCATCGTGCGAATATTCACTTCTCCGCACTTCATGTTCAGGCCTACCATTTCCTCGACCGAGGGGTTCTCCCTGTTGAGAGCCGAGAGTGCCTCGTGGAAAAACGCAAAGATCGTGTCGTCGGTTTTCCCCAGAATATGGGCGTGATCCGCATAGGCGGCCATTCCTTTGAGCCCATAGGTAAGAAGTTCCTGCAATGATCGAATGTCTTCATTTGGGTTAAGTGAAGTCAGCCCGACCTGTGCTCCCTGCGCGGGAAGCTGATTGTCGTCTTCGGCCAATGTGAATGTTGCACTTTCGGGAAGATTCCCGGTGCCAACGATTTCATCGTACTTCTTTCGCAGCGAATTCCTGACCTGTTCTCCCCGACGAAGGACATCACTCAGACGTGCGGGATCGAAATCGACGTTCGTGACGGTGGAGAATAGCGCTTCAAGTACGAAAATGTCGGCTTCGTTGTCTTTGTGACCTTTCTCTCGCAGCGCATGTGCCAGGTACCCGATACCTTTGGTCTGGAATACAATCAAATCCTGCATCTGAGCAACATCGGGCTGTTTCCCACAGACTCCGACTTTCTCACAGGCGACACCTTTTGCTGCTTGTTCACATTGACGGCAGAGCATTTCCATGAAGACCCCTTTCCTTTTCTTCCTAAGCGCACCGGATTGTGGTTACGCTTAGCTATGGTTTTGGTGAACATTGTTGTTCCTTAGCACATCGTATGCCATTGCTACTTGTTTTCGCTAGACCGGTTGTTGCAACCGGGAATAGCTCTTTGCTCTCGCGGTGTATGATAGTGCTGATGAATCGTCTGTTCTGTTTTTCGCTTTCCTTGATAGCCGATCCCGCCGACCTGGGACCAGGTCGGCTTTTGTCGAAGGGACGGCTGCACCGGCTACACCCATTCCTCGCTCAGAACCTGTCCCTGCAGATCGAGAACCATCGCTTTTATCGGAACTTTTCTCCCAGCCTGCTCGGCGGCACTCTTTGCGATTTGCAGTAGTC
>CAZEMW010000320.1:0-5140 GCA_964513105.1 uncultured Fibrobacterota bacterium | reverse complement strand
ATTTGCCTTCCTTTTCGGGCCGCATTGGATTGCCGCCAAGATCCTGATTTTCTGTCTCACCTATGCCGCCGTCGTTGCGTTTGGATGGTTGATCTATCGGAAGACCTACTCGTTGACAGCCGCTGTTTTTGTCGTTACCATTCTTTCGGTAAACTCATTTCTCCATCAGCAGTTATCGTACCTTTACAGCGAGGCGTTCTACATATGCGTTTCCGTCGTGTTCTTTCTTCTGTGGTATCGATGGAAACACTCCTTATCTCTCACGAAGGCAGTACTACTGTCTTTCATAGCCGTGTACGTGGCCTCGATTCGTAACATCGGTCTGGCGCT
The DNA here is from genome assembly GCA_964513105.1 of uncultured Fibrobacterota bacterium. Taxonomy (GTDB): domain Bacteria; phylum Fibrobacterota; class Chitinivibrionia; order Chitinivibrionales; family CAYFVL01; genus CAYFVL01. Next base: position 4,810 of record CAZEMW010000320.1, on the reverse strand, counting down.
GCCGGTTGCATTCACCTTGTTTCTTGCAGGCGAAGGCCTGTTGAGACGGGATTTCCGCTCCGCGCTCCGGGCGCTTATTCCCTTCTCCCTGACTGCAGGTCTGATATTTCTTTTCACAACCGTTCCGGCCACCAGTGTCGGTTCATTTCAAGTCTTCTTCCAGGGAGTCCCCGGATATGCAACCCCGGTCGAGGCCACCGACACCGGCGTCTTCGGCGCCGTCGTGACCCAACTTGCCGAGTACGGAAAATTTGTGCTTCATTCCGTACGCTCTTATGCGCTGACTCTGATCCCGAAACTTTTCATGGTATCAACCTATCACGCCTACGTAATGAACCCGTGGAAAGCATTGTGGGGGGCTCTTGTCACCACGGCTGTCCTCATTGGTTTTATTGATACGTTTCGACGAGACACGCTCCAGAATCTCTATATTGCCGTATACGGCGGTGTTCTTCTTATTTATCCGGCTCTTTATTCCCGACTTCTGGTGCCGATCCTCCCCTTTCTGGCCGCCTTCCTGTATGCAGGGCTTGTCCGGACCTCTCGGCTTATCCGTCTCCCCCGTCGAGCGCGAGTCGTGTTGTTCATACCGCTCTGGTTCCTGATCGTTGGAGATAATGCCTTCTGGATATCCACTACGCCGTACCGATACATGCCGGGCACCGTCGGCGACAGGAATCATCAAGAGTGCCTCGAGTGGGTGATCGGCAATGCCGAAGAGGGAGATGTGATTGTCTCACAGGTGGATCGATACCTGTTCATTCGAAGAGGACGATATACCGTTCCCATACCGGATGCGCACACACCGGTGGAGATGATATCGGCGCTGGAAAAAGTAAATGCCGATATGGTGATTGTCGCACCGTATTTCATCCCGGAAGAGGTCTACCAAATCCTTAAGCACACAACCCGCACCATGCCGAATCGTTTTCAGATGCTCTACGGCAACCCCAACAATTCTACCCAGGTATACCGGTTCTATTCGGAATGGGATCAAACAAACGAATAAAAGGCCTCTGATGTATGGCCGAAGATCCAACCCGGGTTTCGCAGCCGACTCTCGGCACAATGCGTACCATGGTGCACGAACCTTGGGTCAAACAACCCCGAACCCCGGGACGGCACGCTTCAGAAAAGAGCTATCATGCCGCGTTCCCAAACAAAATCCTCCCCGAACCTCGAACCCCGCAAAAACCCGAGTACCGCTTCGCTGAGTACGAGTACGAGAGTAAGGTCGAACGCTGAATTCGGGACTAAAGCCCCGGCCGCGGAGGCAAACTACGAAGCAGCCGGTTTCCGAAGACCGTTAACCCGTCACCCGTCACCCGTCACCCGTTAACCCGTACCCCGTACCTCCTCCCAACTAATGCAATTCATGCGCACGACCGATATAATAGAAAGAGCGTCAGTAGATGAATATTCCAGCGCCCAATCTGCTCCTCAGGGCCGCGAAACCGTTTTGGGGTTTTCACGGTCGGTGTATCTGCAATATGACTGTCAAATGGTTCAAATCCTATGCAGGAAGCCCATCAGGGTGGCTTCTGCTTCTGGTACTCACCTTTACGATAATGGGTGGGGAGCAGAGCACCTTTGAGCTGTTGACCGACTTATCCGGTCGCCACGCCGGACAGACTGTGGCCGGTTTCCTGACTCTGCCGTTGAATGCGCGGCAGATCGCCGTAGGGCGGGCCTCCGGAATGCCCGGCACGGGGGCGGAAGGTATTCCTTATTCCCCGGCCCACACCGCGCTTCTGAAGAAATACACTTTTTCGGCAACTCACCTCGAGTGGCTGATGGGACTGCGCAAAGAATATGCGGGGGCATGTTTTCCGGTGCTCGACATAGGGACGTTCAGCGCATACTCTCAGATGTTCACGGTTGGAACGTTCAGTCACGCTCGTGATATCAATGAAGCCGTGAGCAGTCCCGGAGCACTCGAATGGAATGTCGGCGGTGCCTTTGCCCGCTCCGTTTTGAGGGAACATGCCGCACTCGGGGTAAACGCCGGTTTCGTGCACAGCAGTCTGGCCGGAGATGCGGCCGGTGCGCTGAATCTGGGAATCGATGCGGCCCTGTTTCCGGTCGGGCCCTATGCGTTCCGTGCCTCTGTATCCAACCTTGGAACCGCGCTTCGGTATAACGAGACCTCCGAACCACAGCCTCTTCAGATCGGTGTCTCGAATCTGTTTACCGGCAAAATCATGAACGAGAAAACCGGTGAGCACCCGCTTATAGTGCATGGGGCGCTGGGAGCCATGAAAACTCTCGACGAGCCGCTTCGAGTGGGTATTGCCGCCGACCTGCGGCTTTTCCGCTCCGTCTCCGTCCGAGCGGGATATGAGTACACGATGACCGAACCGATCACCGCCGAAGGAATCGGTGTGGGAGCGGGGCTGGACATTCTGGGATACGGTGCCGATTTCGGTTTTCGTGCGCTCTCCGAAGAGCTCGGAAACGTCTGGTCGGTAACGCTTCGATACGATACCGAAGAGTTAACTCCCAAGACAGCGATGGACTACTACAATATCGCCCTCAAACACTTTAACAAGGGACGCTATCGTCTCTGCATTCTCAATGCCCGACGAGCACTCTCGCGCAACCCGGAACTTTGGCGAGCTCATGCGCTTATTACCCGCACGATTTCGATGATGCACCGGCGCAAGGGCACCGAGATCGCCCTGGTTTACACGGGGAATACCGACGGGCAGTTTCTTCCGGTGCGGACCGGTACCGGAGGAATGGGCGGACTGTCTCGACAGATCACCCTTGTCCGAAGACTTCGTGACGAATATCCGACCACGATTAGTATCGACGGCGGAAATATCATAAACGGCGCGACTCACCCTTTAAAGGCCGGGCTTGCCTCGGAGTATTATTCACGTGCGGATTATGATGCCGTTGCGGCCGGGACCGGTGAAATCGATTACGGTCTGGAACGTTATGAGAAAAGCAGAATAGCATCACACACCTCCTTTGTGGCGTCAAACATGCTTCATTCCGAGGCACCCAACCTGGTAAAAAGCACTATCCTGAAGGCCGGACGGTACCGAATCGCCGTTATGAACCTGGTAAATCCCCAACAGCTTCAGAACAGCCTCCGAACGCATTTGGTCGCCGGACTGTCCACAGCGGTTCTGTCGGAACTCTCAACATCTCGCGTTAATGAAAGCGATCTGATTGTCCTTGTTATTCACGACACCTGGCACAATGTGCAACGACTTGCACGTGAGCTTCCCCAGGTTGACATCATCCTCTGTTCGTCGGTACCACAACGTTTCGAGGCACCGATGAAACTTGGGTCGACGCTTTTTCTGTCAAATGGACACAGCGGCAGGTACGTGGGACGGCTGGTGCTTCGATTCGACGAGGAAAAGCGTCTTCTCTCTCATTCAAACAAATTGTACCCGGTGACGGATGATACCCCTGTTGATTCCTCACTTGACTTGATGGTACGAAGGATTGCCGCAAAGCTCGAAGAGGAAAGTGGTGAGAACCCCGGTCTCGCTCCGACTCGCGACATGCCGCACGGAGTGTTCCCCTTTCTCTCCGATCGTCATGATGTCTCGACCGTGTATCTGCGAGTTCCGCGTGAGCTGGCGGGATATCGAATCAGCGCCGAGGAGGATACCGCCTTTGCCCCGGAGGTCTCCTTTCCGCAGAGCCGAATACTGTATCTTTCGAACTCACCCGATACCCCGAGTACTCGTCTGAAAATCATGGATCTTTCCGGGCAGAATCGGTACACCGTTCCAACCTCCGGCGCAGTCCGCCACGCCACGTTTACTCCAGACGGTCGATGGGTCTATTTTGCCGTGCAGTCCCCCGCCGATACGACAACCGATATTTACCGCGTGAGAAGTAATGGCAGTGACCCGGTTCCGGTGATTACCTGGGAAAATGCATCCGAGAGTAACATCTCCTTCTCCCCCGACGGAGAGATGATGCTTTTCACCAGCACCAGAACCGGAACACGAATGCTGTATATCGCCGACACCCTGGGAACGGACCCGGTCCTTCTGACCGACGAACCGGCAAACTGCTCGCGGCCGCGCTATTCTCCCGACGGCAAATACATCACATTCCTCTCCGACCGGGACAGTTTCGGTAAGTATCGAGATTTATGGCTGCACGACGTGGCCTCGGGGAAGCGTGTGAAACTCACTTCCCATACCGATGTACACGACTACTGCTGGATGCCCGACGGGCGCAGGATCGTGTATGAGACAGGGGTCCTGCATCGGAGACTGTATGTGCGCAATATTCGGGAAAACACGAACCGGCCACTCAGACCAAGAGAAGATAAGACGTTTTCGGAGACGACACCACGGGTGGTCGGAATGGGCGATGAAGTTAAAATTCTTTACTGCCGAGCCTATGACGACGGCGATACTCGAGTATTCTGGATCAATCCCGAAGGAACCAACGAAAAATGTATCGTGAACAGCTCCGGGAATGATTGGCTCCCGTAAAGTGGCCCAACGCAACGACTCCCGAGAAAGGAACGCGCAATGACTTTCACAAGAAATCACCGGAGACCGGCCGAGGCCGAGAAACTGAGTATATACGAAAAGACATCCGATTCACGTGAGGTCGCCGAAAACCTTTTCAATCTGTCGCGGGATTACATGGAGCACCGTGATACCGAGACCGCCCTTGAAAAGCTCCGGGATGCCGCGGAACTGGATCCGGAGAATGTGAAATACCGAATTTCACTTGCCGGCGCTCTTGCCGATGAAGGCAACTGGGCGGCAGCCTACCGGGAATCGCAAACGCTCGTTGCCGATAAAGCAACCGATTACGAGTTCCTTCT
>CAZEMW010000319.1:0-5145 GCA_964513105.1 uncultured Fibrobacterota bacterium | reverse complement strand
CGAGTCGGTCGGGTGGAAGGTTTCCACCGTGGATTCAGCCGGAAGTGCTCTCGATGAACTCCAGAAAACAGACTACTTCCTCGTTCTCACCGATATTGCCATGCCCGACATGGACGGATATGAATTTGTGACGGCAATGCGGGCCAAGCACATTCCTTCACAGGTCCTTCTGATGACCGGATTCGGCTACAATCCCAACCATACCCTGGTGCGGCTGAACAAGACGGCTCGCCATACCTGCCTTTTCAAACCGTTTGACCGCGCCAAGCTTTCTCAGAGCGTGCAGAAGGCGTTCGACGAATACCATAAGAGCATGGCCGAATAACCAACACATATTCCCGCCGCCTGCTCCAATTCGGCTTCCACCTTTCATTTTCAGTAAAACGTAATGTAATTTCTCAAGTTCGTTTTGGTTCCACGGGTCTGTCCGTATTCGGCGGTCATCTCGCTCCGCTCGATGACCGATTATTTCTCGGACTGATTACTACCTTCGCAAAAGTCAAAAGTGCGCCGTCGGATAACGCCAGGCAGAAAAAGAATGGGCATGATCGAATGGAAATAAAAGATATCGTCATAAAAGGGGCGCGGGAACACAATCTCAAGAACATTGATGTTCGCATTCCTCGTGGAAGCCTTACGGTGATGAGTGGACTGTCCGGCTCAGGTAAATCTTCTCTTGCATTCGACACTCTGTACTCTGAAGGACAGCGGCGGTACGTTGAATCCCTGAGTGCGTATGCCCGCCAGTTCCTCGGTTTGATGGAAAAGCCCGATGTCGACTTTATTGAAGGGTTGTCCCCGGCAATCTCAATAGAGCAGAAGACCACCGGCCACAATCCCCGCTCAACCGTCGGAACAATAACCGAAATCCACGACTACCTCCGACTTCTGTTCGCCAGAGTCGGCCGCCCTACCTGCTGGCAATGCGGTGAGCCTATCGATCGCCAGACCGTACAGGAGATTACCGACCGCATTCTTGACCTTCCGGCGAAAACGCGATTCCAGATCCTTTCGCCGGTAGTGCTGGGACGAAAAGGGGAGCACCGGGATATCCTGGAGAAGCTTCAGAAAGACGGGTATGTTCGTGTCAGGGTTGACGGCAATATTACCGGGCTTGATGAAGAAATCGAGCTGGACAAAAAGAAAAAACACACCATTGAGGTAGTTGTCGACCGACTGGTTGTAAACGCGGACGCCGCCAAACGCCTGACCGACTCGCTTGAGACGGCTTTGAAACTGAGCTGCAACGGCAGTGTACGAATTGATGTTGTCGGCGGAGAAGAACTCCTGTTTTCCGAAGCGTTCGCCTGCCCGAATTGTGGCGTAGGGCTCGATGAGCTTTCGCCGCGTATGTTTTCGTTCAACAGTCCCTTTGGCGCGTGTGACGACTGTACCGGTCTGGGATATCTGATGGAGATCGACCCCGAGCTGGTCGTTCCGGACACGTCTCTGAGTCTCGACGACGGGGCTATCGTGCCGTGGAACGGTGCGTCCACCATGGGGAGCTGGAATCGCCAGATAATGGAAGCCGTGTGCCGCCATTACAAGATTCCCATGGATAAACCGTACGGGAAACTCACCGCGCGACAAAAAAAGATTCTCCTTTACGGATCAGGGAATAAGAAGATCTTGATGGAATGGCGCTCAAATAATCGGGATGGATACGGCAAATTCAATAAAGAGTTTGAAGGCGTCGTACCAAATCTTCTTCGGCGGTACAAAGAGACGTCTTCCGAGGATATTCGTCGATGGATCGAGTCATACATGTCTCAGCGTACCTGCCCCGCCTGCGGCGGCGCACGACTGCGCAAGGAAAGTCTTGCGGTTCTTGTCGGTGAGAGAAACATCGCCGAGCTTTCGGGGTATTCAATCGAGAAACTCAAAGGATTCTTTGAAACCCTTCGCCTGCCTTCCCGGGAACAACAAATCGGGAAACAGGTACTGAAAGAGATTCACAGCCGGCTTGATTTCCTTCTCAATGTCGGGCTTTCGTATCTTACCCTCAGCCGGGCATCGGCAACGCTCTCGGGTGGAGAAGCTCAGCGGATTCGTCTTGCGACACAGATCGGATCTCAGTTGACCGGGGTGACCTACATACTCGACGAACCGAGTATCGGTCTGCATGCGCGGGACAACGAGCGGTTGTTGAAAACACTCATGTCGCTTCGGGACCTGGGAAACACGGTTGTGGTTATCGAACATGATCGCGAGACGATGGAGGCCGCGGATTACCTTATCGATATTGGGCCGGGGGCAGGTATCCACGGGGGTGAAGTGGTTGCCTGCGGCACCCCCAAAGAGGTGATCGCCTGCAAAAAGTCGCTTACCGGTCAGTACCTGAGCGGCGCCAAATCGATCCCGTCACCAAAAAAACGCCGGTCGTCGTCGGGCAAGAAAATCGTCTTAACCGGGGCAGCCGGAAACAACCTGAAAAAGGTGCGGGCCGATTTCCCTCTCGGCACTCTCACCTGCATAACCGGTGTGTCGGGGTCGGGAAAGAGTACTCTGATCAATCAGACGCTCTATCCCGCGCTCGCTCGATCGCTTCATCGGGCAAAACTCCAGCCGCTTCCGTATGCCGACCTCGACGGTATCGGTAATATTGACAAAATCATCAATATCGATCAATCCCCGATCGGTCGAACACCGCGATCAAACCCGGCAACCTACACGAAAGCGTTCGATCCGATCCGGAACCTGTTCGCAATGCTCCCCGAAAGTAAGATCAGGGGGTACCAGGCGGGGCGGTTCAGTTTCAATGTAAAGGGGGGAAGATGCGAGCGATGTCAGGGAGGCGGCCTGTTGCGAATCGAAATGCATTTTCTCCCCGATGTATTTGTCGAGTGTGAAGCATGCCGTGGGAAACGGTATAATCGGGAAACGCTCGAGATCACCTATAAGGGCAAGAATATCGCCGATGTTCTGGATATGACGGTTGATGAAGCGGTTATGTTTTTTAATCGGGTACCCGCGGTGAAAGACAAACTTGCTGTTTTGTCCAGAGTGGGGCTTGGTTACATTCACCTGGGGCAGCAGGCAACTACCCTTTCGGGCGGAGAAGCACAGCGCATCAAACTCGCCTCCGAACTCGCCCGACGATCAACCGGCAGCACCATGTACATCCTCGACGAGCCCACCACCGGGCTGCACTTTGAGGATATCGTTATGCTTATGAAGGTGCTGCAGGAGTTGGTTGACAAAGGCAATACCGTGCTGGTTATCGAGCACAACCTGGATGTGATTAAATGTGCGGATTACATCGTAGATCTTGGTCCCGAAGGTGGCGATAAGGGGGGGCGGATCATGGCGGTCGGAAGTCCTGAGGAAATCGCCGAGAACGCCGGGTCGGTAACGGGGAAGTTTTTGAAGCCGTATTTACTTCGGTAATCGGGTTGCGGTTCGGTCCGGAACAGATTTTTGATTTCCCTCGAGGACGTGCCGTTTATCCGGTCTTTCTCATTCTCTCAAAGAATAAAGTCAGAGGTCAAAATAAGTGAAAGCGACTATGGGAGAACAGGACTTTTCGGAGTCGGAGAGCAATGCAGAAAGACCTCCTCGGTTTCGGTATGGGAATGGGTCTTTTTTGGGCAGCGCTGATCTGAAACCGGGATCAAAGAAAATGACCTCGTAATCTGGGGTAAGAGTCTGAGACGAATGTTCAAAAAACGAAACTCTCGTCGCAAGGTCTTTTTGATCGTTGTTTCTTGACCTTTGGTGACTGAGCGGTGCCGAAGTCTGATCTTTTTTTGCTATGCCGGCCCCGGGCATTGCTCATCATCGCACGAGAGTTCTCCACCAAGTGCAACGGCAAGCGCTCTGCACCCTGCACAGTCCTTAACGAAACAGACGCTGCATTTCGAGCTTTCTACAACCTTTGACAGATTCGCGGGGGAGTAGTATTCCAGTTTGCTCAATATGTCAAAGATGTGGTCGTGCGGCAGTTTTCCAACCGGTGTGGGCAATCGACGACACGGGAACACCGTCCCGTCCGGCATCAGAGCCATGGATGAAGGGCCGAGATTACACAAAGCACCACTGAGTCCCGGAGTGACATACCCCTCGGAAAGATCCAGCCGGAATGCTTTGTACGGAAGCAGGTCGTTGATATCCATATCGAGCTCTGTAAGTTCGGCTATGGATGACAGCACTCTGAGCCACTGGTTTGCCGACAGTACCGAATCTCTTTGTCCGAGGCCGTGTCCCAGCGGCACAAACCGCTCGAAGATCACTTCCCCCGCTCCCAGCTCGGATGCCAGCCTGCAGAGCCCGGGAATGTGTTCGTAATTATATGATCCCAATGTGACCATCAAGATAACGGGTAATTTCGATAGCCGAAGCCGCCTAACGTTTCGGGTGACCGTATCAAAATGGCCCGCGCCGCGAATTGAGTCGTTCGTTTCGAGAATATGGGATTCGAGGGAGACCTTCAATGAGGAGATTCCGGAGTCGGCGATACGACTGATTGTGTTGTCGTCGATATCGCATGCATTGGTAATCAGATTGAGTTCCTCGAGATTTCCAAAGGATACCAGATACTCGACCAACTCAAAAAGTCCGGGGTAGCACAAAGGCTCCCCGCCGGTCAAATTGATATCGACCGGTATCTTCAGAGAACCCATAATGTGATCGGCCAGCCTCTTGAGGGCATCAAGAGATAGTTCATTTTTCGTGCTGAATGTATCCTGATAACAATGACGGCAGCGCCCGGTGCACCGGTCGGTAATGTGCCACTGAAATCCGAATCTGTCGGGGAATGAGGTATTGGAAAGCATATGACCCTATCCGAAATAGGCGGTATTGGCAGATTATGCCCGATAACTCGAACTCTGGACATCCATTCTCCCCATTTGGGTTGTTGTGCAAAATGGGCTGATGTAAAACTACTAAGCCGGCATAGCCGGATACCTCGGCTTCGCTCGGTAACCGGCTCAAAGATCAAAGAATAAAGATCAAACAGATAATTCCTTTGATGTCTGACAAATAATACGCTAAAACTTGTGCTGAGCGTGCCGAAGTAAAAAGTGGATTTGTCAGACAAAGAATCTACGCTTTTACCGGGACTTTCGCCCATAAAAGTCGCCCCAAGGGGCAGCAGAAACACCAGATGCACCCCTCGGGTTTTAAATTCCATTACAACAACAGTGT
>CAZEMW010000318.1:0-5148 GCA_964513105.1 uncultured Fibrobacterota bacterium | reverse complement strand
CGCCGCAGAGTCCCCGTAGAAATTCTCGTATCTCACCTCACCCGTCAGGCGTGTCGTAATGGGGAGGGATTCAAATCGACAGGTGAATGCAGGCGACAACCCGGTCTCGAGATAGGACTCATAGCCGTTTCTATTGATTCGGTAGTGCTCCCAGTCGAGGGCAATGGGGAAAGAAAAATCGAACCGTTTCCCGGGAACATAGGGTTTTTCTCGCCGGACACCGATTGAAAAACCTCCCATGTCCGAGCTCTGGCCCTGAAACGGGGTCAAAGAGGAATCCGGGTGAGAGTGCTTGCGAAACCATTTCTCGAGCTTGCCCGAGGTTTCTATCTTCAGCCCGGGGCGATGCAGGACAAACCCGACCGGCACCTCGAATCGTCCTTTGTGCTGAGATACATATATCCCGGGGGTGATTTGGTCTATTGCCTTTGATGTCGGTACGATTTCCCGTTGTACGCGCAGCCAGGCCGCAAGCGGGACGGCTTTCAGTCGTTCCAGTTCCTTGAGCTCCGAAGGCGTCAGCTCTCTTTCATTGACATCCTCAAGACGGTAATAGTCTGCGCCGGAAAGGATTCGCCACTGTTTTCTTGTATCGCTCGGGAGCTCAGGAGGGTCGGAATGAGCCGGTCGCAGCTCTTTGAGAAGCGCAATGGCTTCCGAGTGCAGGCCGGCCTCGGCAAGTGCGTCGGCGGTTTGGATCAACTGTGCCGTGGAATCAAGCGCGGCAACCTCTTCGCGAAGCGCTGCATAGTCCGTAGAATTGCTATTCGGTGGGGATTGCTCTTCGGCACCGGCAAAGTAGGTGCATAATCCGAGAACAAATACCGACAGTGTCTGAAACCGCATCCGTCCTATTCGCCTTCGCACTGATTCGCCGCTTTCCGTACCAGGTTTTCGGCAATATCCGCCGCTCTGGACGATGCTTCGACTGATCCGACGGATACCAGGCTGTCGGCTTTCGCAATATTCTTCAGTGCCTGGTCACGAAGAACGATTCCGGCCGAATTCGAACAGGTGTCCAGGATGGGCGCGAGTTTGCCGGCGAGTGCGTGCAGTCTCTCCAGTCTGTTCCCCAGTTCATCCTTTGCATCTGAGGTATTGGTCGCGGTAACCGTCCCTGTCGGTTTCTGAAGGACGGAGGCAAGCCGACGAGCTTCCTCAAGATGTTCTTCCGACTCGGTGAGAACATGTTCCGCGTTTCGGCAGTACAAGTCAATGCTTGATTTGACGCAGGATGGACAGGTTGCACCGCTTGCATTTCGAAGGTCGGTTCTGATCTTGTCGGCCTGGCCCCGTGATCGCTCCAGCCTGTTATGAAAAAACTGAACTTTGGACTCAAGAGTCGCTATGGCGGCGCTATTGACGTTCTCATCCGCGGTGGTGGCGCCCCGTTCCAGGCGCAGCAGCTCTTTTACCTGTGACTCCAGCCGGCGAACCGTGCGCTCGGCTCTTTCTATTCGGGCGTGGCAGCGGTCGAATTCGGCTTCGGCGGTTCGAAGCGTGTACTCGGCATGAACGTGCCCGGTGGACAGTATGACTACAATCAGTAATGCGAGTATTCTTCTCACAGGTGCACCCCCAGTGCGTCCTTTCGTTTTGCGGCGGCTGATCAATCGTATACTGCGCGATAACGGTACCGTCTGGAACATGGCTGTCCCGATGCCGTGCCGTGTTCTTGACAAAATTGCCGTTTGATTCCTGGAAATGACTACTCCTCGGCGGCCGTCTCGTTCAGTCCCTGTTCTATTATGGATGCAAGTGTATTCTCGGTCTGCATACCGAACACGGCGGTATCCGGCGCGCCGCTCTGGAAAAAGACAAATGTAGGACTTGCGTACGCACCATATTTCGCGACGATCTCGGGAGTCGTGCTGTCCTTCTTCACTTTGCCGAAAAACATTTTTTCGGAATATCGGGAAAATAGATTGGCTACCGTATCCTTCATCTGTTCGCAGGAACCACATCCCGGAACGTAGAATTCAATCATTGAATAGCGATCCGCGTTGAGTGAATCATCGAAGGATTCCGCGGTCAATTCCGGAATGCGGTTCCATGATGCATTATCCTGTGCATTGTCGGCAGCCGAAGGACTTTCCACGCACTGCATTATCCAGAGGGCGGTAATACTTAGCAGCGAGAACAGAAGAAACCGTTTCATCCTATTCCTCTCAATCATGTGGGACCTACCGGGACCTCTATGGTGGCGAGATGCGCTCCCGGCAAATTACTGTAGAGCATTGTATGGTGCATTGAGGGGCGCACGGAAAGACAACAATATAAAATATAGATGTTTTATCAGGAACATGTCGATAATTTGTCGGTCCGTCACTATGTGGAATGGCGGACTTGTACGAGCAGGAAAACAGCTGGTCGGGAGCGTCCGGCCTCAGGCTGCCGAAACAAGCGCTTTTTTCTGTTTTCTACCAAATAGCTGTAGTAGCCTTCTGAATTCCCGTACCGCTCCTTGTGATTACCTTCCTCCTCAATCGCACCGTCGCGCAAGACCGGGAATCGGTCGGCATCCCGTCTCGGGCGATCCACAGCCATTAGTGGCGAGTTCCATTTCTAGGCTGGAAAACGAGCTAAACGGCATTCCCGAGCGCGGCATCCAAACTCTTCGTACCTTCTATTTCAGGATGCCGAGCAGTTTATTCAGGACAGTACTACGAATTGATTTGATCGGTAATTGTGGCATTTACCGGGCATATTCGGCGGCAGTAAAAAGAGGGAATAACCCGGCAGGCAGTACCTGCCGGGAAGGATCGTCAAAACGGGGACCCGGGACGGAGCGCGTTTTTTCACCGGGTCTTCGAACTACTTCACACCTGAGAGTGGAACCCGAATGACATCGAACGATGATCCCCTTCGCAAGACCGCGAAGTAGACGCCCTGCGGGAGATGCTCCAGGTTCACGGTCGTAACTCTTCCGGTCAGTGGCTTTGATGCGACCTGTGCACCGGCCGCGTTGAGTATCTGCAGGGTACCTTTACGGGTGTCGGTAGCCACGGCCGTGACCACAGGGGTGCCCCCGGCTCTTGTCAGGTGCAGGCCGGGCAGGGAAGGAAGCCGACCTGCCGGCGAAGGCCTTCGGTTCACCGAAATGGGATTCCCGTTGAAAGTAACAGTGGCTGTTTCGCCGTTTATCAGGGCATACGCATTTGTCGGGTTCAGGTCGGTGCCGGAAACGGCAATCGTGAAAGCCGCGGATCCGGACTCATAGGGCTCACGGGAATAAGAAACGGCGCGTATAACTCCATCTTCCGCCGATAGTGTGGCCTCGATGCCCTCTCCCGGTGTGATTGGGCCGTCGGCTGCGGCATTTCCATTGTGCTGTATCAGTATATCCAGGCTTACCACCGAATCGGAATTGGACGACGGACCTACGGTGAGTAGACCATTCTCGAAATTCACCGTTACGCTATGCGCTCCGTCCGAGGGATAGTACTCTCCGTCTATATCGCCGAATGCGATACCAAGAAGTCTCTCAGACGACACGTGAACGCTTCGGTCCTCTTGATAAGAAGGTAGCTCAATGCAAACAGGGAGGGCGGGCACACGGTGACGAGAATAGCCCCGACCATCGTCTTCGGGGTATTTCGAGGAGATACGGTAGCGACTATTCATCAGGATTTCCAAAGACCATTGATCGTAAAATGCCCAGTCCGACAGCACGGTCCCTTCCGCATTGGTAAATGAAACTCGGCCTTTCAGGGCTCTGTTCGTGGCCTGTGTAAGGTCCTCCCGGGTTACCACGCCGTCCCGGTTCACGTCGGCGGCGATGAGCTGCTGGAATGACGGTTTGAAGGTGCTGTCATCCTGAACAATTGCCGACAGGAGGCGAAGATCGTTTCCGTTACTATAGGTAATCGTCTCTTGGCCGGGCGGCATGCGAATGTCGGCATTCACGGCCAACTCCATACCACGCGCACAGAGGACTTCGGCTTGAAATTGCCCGCTTGTGTCGACCCCCGAACTTAGAAGCGCAAGCGGAGAGCAGGTTGTGTCGTACAGTTTGATATCCGCACTGAAAAGATTCTCTTTTTCCTGCAGAATGGCTTCTCCGGAATTGTGAACCAGATCTCCGGTTACATAGTAATACTCTCGATGTGCCCGGGTGTGAAACGCTACCCAGTCGGCGGCGAGTTCCCGATCGAAAATCCAGAAACGGTTTGTTCGTTCGGATTCGGGCACTTCACTCCACGGCTTGACCATGGTGTCGGGCCGCATCGTTTGGCCCTGCAGCATCAGCTCAACCTGCGGGTCGGCCAGGTAGCCTCGGGACGGATCAATATCCATAAGCTCATAAGGCCCGTCGGTCGGATAGCCCTCCGGCACTCTCAGTTCGACCGCCCTTTCAACAAAGGAGACCAGGTAGTCGAAAACCATCGATTTGGTGACCACCGGGCTGTTCTCGTAATCACCATGCCCTACCCCGTGCACGATCAGTATGTTCGAGAGCCATTCCTTTGTGCGGTATCCCAGTAGGTTCGGCCGAACGATATTGGACCAGTGTTTGGACCATTCATTCTGCCCAACCGCGGCAATATACGGAATCGGCATAGTTATGTCCTTGGCCCAATCGAGTTCCGGATAGAATGGCGCCTGGCCGTGATAGGTGATGCCGGCGACAACCCGTTCGGGATATTGGTAAATAAAGAAAAACGGAAATTTGCCTTGCGAGGATTTCCCAAAGGTGATCCACGGGACATGTCGTAAGTCGTCGACACCGCTGAGTGTCGCCAGAGCATTGAGTATGTTGAAAATCTTTACGGTATCCGTCATGACAAGGTCGTCATTACTCAAAAAGTCGCACTTTCGCATATACAGTATGCCGATATCATGATCTATGCACATCGACTTCAGATTTGAATAGGTGGCAAACTGGTACGAATCGGTGTTGTCGGGAACTACAATCAGCGCGCGCAAACGCTGTGTCGACGAGGTCCCTTTGGGCAGCCACAGATTCAAATTGGTCTTGCTGTGTGATCTGCATTCTCCATAGTTTATCTCATAGGTAAAACGCTGAGCCTGTGATATGCAGGCCGTCAGTAAAACAACAGCGAATAGCTTTCGCATTATCCGTGTCCTTTCCATTTTCTCCGTAAAAAGCCAAAAAAGTCAAATTTTCGATACGATCTACTTAGTGTC
>CAZEMW010000317.1:0-5152 GCA_964513105.1 uncultured Fibrobacterota bacterium | reverse complement strand
TTCTTCGGGGGCATCTCGGTCTTGTCGATCCATCAGCACTCCGAGAATGCTCCGCAACAAATGCATTCCACCTGAGTATCCCACACTCGGGAAATAACTGTGGCCGACTCGGTCGAGAATCGGGAAGCCGAGTCGAACGAACGGGATGTCTTCGTCACGAGCGATGTATTTGCCGTACGTATTGCCGATCAGCAGGTCTACCCCTTCGTTCTTAATCCATTGATGCATGAGAAACATATCCGCCCCGGCGCCGCCTTTTACTTTCAGGTCCGGAACCGCTTCACCGGCTATTTCACGAATACGTTTTTCGAAATACTTACCGGGGGTGCCGGTCACGATGTAGACCGGTTTCATATCGAGATCCACAAGGAACTCGGTGAGAGGAATAAGGGTATCCGGGTCTCCCCAGAGGGCGACTCGTTTGCCATATAGATACTGCTGCATGTCGGTAATCATGTCCATCAACCGACCGCGTTCGTCGGTTATGGATTCCGGAACGTTAACATCGGCAATTTCGGCGAGGCTTGATATAAACCGGTCGGTGGCCGACAATCCGATCGGTACCTCTAGGACCGAGTAGGGAACCTTGCATCGAGCATCCAGAACGGCCGCGGCATCCTCACAGCAGAATTTCCCCAGCGCGAGCGTGTGTTTGCCGTTCCCAAGGTTCTTCAGTTGCTCAACGGTTACCCCGCCTTTCGGATAAAACTCAAACTTTCCGATTTGTGGTGCGTCGAGTACGTCTGAAGTATCCGGAAACAGGGTGATCCGTGCATTCAGCATTCTTGCCAGTTTCTTGATTTCCCGCATGTCCGAGGGTTCCACCCAGCCGCACGCGACATTGATAGTGTTTGAGCGCATACCGGTGTTCTCGGCGAAGTACTTCACCATGCCCTGCACCATATTCGCGTATCCGCTTACATGGCTGCCGACGTAACTCGGGGTGTTCGCATGGATGACGTACTTTCCTTCAGGCACCTTTCCATCGTCCTTTGCTTTCTGGACGATCTGGGGAACGTCGTCACCGATTGTTTCAGACAGACAGGTGGTGTGAACAGCAACAACCTCGGGATCGTAAATTGTAAAGAGGTTGTTGAGCGCCTGAAGCAGGTTCGCTTGTCCGCCGAATACCGACGAACCTTCGGTGAACGAACTGGTCCCCGCCATGACCGGTTCCTTGTAGTGTCGGGTCAGTGCGCTGCGATGATAGGCACAGCACCCTTGTGATCCGTGGCTGTGCGGAAGACAGCCGTGTATTCCGAGCGCGGCATACATGGCGCCGATCGGCTGACATGTTTTTGCCGGATTGACCGTGAGCGCTTTACGCTCCTTGATTTCTGTCGGTGTATGTCGTAACAGCATTCCTGTTTTCCTCCGAGTTCGATTGTTGCCGTCGTAAACTATTTCGTCGTGTCGACTATGCGGCTTCAGATCCAAAACCGGCCGTAATCGAAGGGCCTTTCTGAGCGCCTTTCTTCCAGGGCGGTTGTATCAGACTCCAGATCCTTGTATTCACCATGCGGTCAATCTCTCGATAGAAGTTGATTGCCCCGCCAAACGATGCGAATGGGCCACCATAATCGTAGCTGTGGAGCTGCTTCATCGGAATTCCCATTTTCTGCACGATATACTTCTCCTTAATACCCGCACAGAACACGGCCGGTTTGTATTTCTCGATCAGCAGCTCGGATTCGTACTGGCTGATGTCGTCGACAACGAGCGTTTCCTTGCCCATTTCCGGCATCATGCCGTCATAGTCCGAGAACGTTAATCCTTTCTCTTGTAACCCGGCGATCTCTTCCGGAGTTTTGCGCGGACGATACCGCTCTTCGTCCGGCTCGACCGACAGCTCTTCGATATTGCGGCTGTCGGCATCGACCTTGATCGTAGGAAGCACGCGGCGTCCTTCGTAATCGTCGCGATGGGCAAACTCGTATCCCGCGGCGATCGTCTCCATGCCGATTTCAGAAAAGAGGTATTGATAGTGATGTGCGCGGCTACCGCCGACGAACATCATCACCCGCTTGCCCCGGGTGCGCGGAAGAATTTCCTTTCGGGCTTCTTCGACCTTCTCCATCTCTTCGGCAATGATCTCTTCAACTCGAGCAATCAACTCTTCATCATCGAAGTATTGCGCAATTTTTCGCAACGATTTTGCGGTCTGTTCCGCACCGATAAAATTCACCTTTATCCAGGGTATGCCGTACTTCTTCTCCATCATTTCGGCGACGTAGTTGATGGATCGATGACACATGATGCAGTTGAGGTCGGCCGTATGCGACTGCTCGAACGCATCGATACTCGAATTCCCGGAGAATGTCGACACCAGGGTAATCCCTGCGCGTTCGAAAAGATCCTCAATAAGGAACGCATCGCCGCCGATATTGTACTCGCCCAAAAGATTAATCTTGTATTTCCCTTCGGGACCGTCGTCGTTGAGCCCGACCACATGCTTGAATATCTGATTGTTGGCGATATGATGTCCCGCCGACTGACTGACACCTTTATATCCTTCGCAGGAGAATCCGAACACGTTTATTCCCAGCTTTTCTTTCATCTCGCGAGAAACCGCGTGCACATCGTCGCCGATCAACCCAATAGGACACGTTGAGAAGATCGCGATCGCTTTCGGGTGAAAGATATCGTAGGCTTCCTGAATGGCCTCTTTGAGTTTCTTTTCACCACCGAACACGATGTTTTCATCCTGCACGTCGGTCGAGAAACAATAAGGCATGTAGTTGTCGCCTTCGTGCCCCGGATCGGTCTGATTCCGTCGGGTGAGCCAACTGTAGAATCCGCACCCAATCGGGCCGTGGGTCAGGTTTATGATGTCACGAGTGGGACCAAGCACAACGCCCTTGCAACCCGCATAGCAACATCCCCTCTGTGTAATTATACCCGGCACCGTTCGCACGTTCGATTGAATCTCAGGTGTCGTCTCGGGATCGTTGACAACAATCGACTTACTGCGCTTTCGTGCCACTTTTGTTGGATATTTCTCAAGTATATCGGCTTTCAGGTTTTCACCCTTGTGTGGTCCCCTGTTCGTAGTCATTACTCCAAACCTCCGGAAGAATCCAAAACAGTCCCGCCTGATGCGCCGGATACCGTTTCACCGGTACGCACGCGGGTGGCTTCATAGATTGGCATTACAAAAATTTTCCCGTCGCCGGCGTTACCCGTCTGGTTCGCTTCGATGATCGCCTTGACCGTTCGTTCCACCCAGTCGTCCGACACCACCACCGTGATGAGACGTTTGGGAACGAGGCGTGGTCCTTCCCCAAGTTGTGCGATTGCTTCGTCACGCCCCTCTTTCGCTCCCTCGAGCACTCGGTAGTCAACCAGCCCCTTTCCGCGTCCCAGGACTTTGCCCGTTGCCGTGAAAGAGGTAATACCGGCATCATTGAGCGCCTTTTTGGTTGCGTTGATCTTATTGATTCTGATCATCGCCATTACTTCTTTCATGACCCTATCCCTCCGTTGATGTCTCTTTGACGCCGGAACTGATGGTGTAGGCTTCGTCAACCTGGCTTACAAAGATCTTCCCGTCCCCAAACGCCCCTTCGTTTCCGGTCCGGGCACGTTCGATAATGGTGTTCACGACAAAGTCTTTGTCCTTGTCCTTAATGACCGTAAGGAGAAGCTCTTTGGGTAATTCGTCGTAAGAGATATCACCAACCCGCAGTCCGCGCTGCTTGCCTCGTCCGTACACGGACACCTTCGTGACCGCCGGGTATCCTGCTTCCAAAAGTCCCGCCAGAACTTCGTCCGATCGGTTGGGGCGTACAATTGCTCGTATCATCAGCATGGTTCTTCTGCTCCTTATCAGATTGTTGTTGGGTTCTCCGCGAACCCGCGAAACGCAATTTTGCTTCGGTAGGGAATTTTACACAATGCCAAATTCAACAAGGAGGCCCTCGAGTTCCTCAATTTGAAGCGGCTTGGGTACGACCTTCATCGTGTTTTCATCGATCTTCTTTGCGAGTGCACGGTATTCGTTGGCCTGGGGGTGTTCCGGGTCGAAGTCGATAACCGTTTTTCTGTTAATTTCGGCTCTTTGCACCATGTTGTCTCGCGGCACGAAATGGATCATCTGACTTCCCAGTCGCTTGGCGAATTCCTCGATCATCTCTTTCTCGTTGTCGACCTTACGACTGTTACAGATTAACCCCCCCAACCGAACACCACCGGCATCGGCAAACTTCACGATACCCTTACAGATATTGTTGCAGGCGTACATAGCCATCATTTCACCGGACACCACGATATAGATTTCCTGAGCTTTTCCCTCACGGATAGGCATAGCGAATCCGCCGCATACCACGTCGCCGAGAACATCATAGAACGAGTAATCGAGCCCCCATTGATCGCCGTAGGCACCGAGCTGCTCAAGCAGATTGATTGAGGTGATAATCCCTCGCCCCGCACACCCGACTCCCGGCTCGGGACCACCCGATTCCACACAGCGAGTTGCCCCGTATCCCTCCTTGATGATGTCTTCAAGCTCGACATCTTCGCCTTCTTCACGAAGCGTATCGAGGACCGTTTTCTGGGCAAGACCACCGAGCAATAAGCGCGTTGAGTCCGCTTTCGGGTCACATCCGACAACCATGACCTTTCGACCCATTTCAGCCAGTCCGGCAACGGTATTCTGCGTAGTGGTGGACTTTCCTATCCCGCCTTTTCCGTAGATAGCTATTTTCCTCATCCCGGTCTTTTCTCCTGTCTAGTCAATACTAATACCTGTACACACAGCGTTGCAACGCGCTCGTCCACCTGCAGTGCAACGGGTGTGCCAAGTAGTGGCGGATGAAATCAGGGACCGGTGATGGTGACGGGAGCGCTCAGTAATTGGCGATTCGAGGCTCTGGGAGGCAGTCTGAAATCGATGTCGCTTGTCCTATACAAGACGGGATATCGTCGGGTTGCAGGGGGGATGTGACAAAAAAGGAACTTTTTCCCTCAACTAATTGCCCTGAGCAATTGCTCGGAAAAAGATCACTCGTTTGCGGTATGGGATATCGTCGAAAGGCGGCAATAGGAGGCAATGTGACGAAATTGTCGGATGAAGGGGGTGAATTGCAAGAATTGTCACATTGGGGTAAGGTCTGAATTCGGAAGCCGGGGCAATGATCTAAAGAAGGAGGTGTTT
>CAZEMW010000316.1:0-5154 GCA_964513105.1 uncultured Fibrobacterota bacterium | reverse complement strand
CGATCTCTCAGTCTTGAAAGATCTAAGCCTTATCCGTCTGAACGTCGAAGGGAACCACCTGACCTCGCTGGAGGAACTCTCTTCCATGAAACTGGGGTGGCTGAATTGCAGCAGGAATAGTATTCCCTCCCTGGAACCGTTGGCCGGCATGCCGCTTACCTACTTGCAGTGTAATGAAAACGGGATTACCAGACTGGACGGCTTGAGCAGTCCTCGGTTACGAACGCTGAGAGCAGTGAAAAACCGGATTAACAGCCTTGAAGGGCTTCTGAGCCGGGAGTTGACTGTCCTTGATATCTCCGACAATCAGATATCCTCTTTGGAGCCGCTGCGCGGTAAGAACGTTTCGGATTTGAGGGTTGAAGACAATCAGATTAGTTCTCTTGAGCCCTTGACGGGAATGGCGTTGCGCGCCTTGACGGTATCATATAATGCGGTGTCTGATCTTTCTGCGCTTCAAAGCGCAGCCATGCTGGAAGAATTCATAGCTGATCACAATCTTATCCAGGACCTGACCCCGCTAAAGGGCATGCCGTTACGAGTCCTCCGCGTCCGACATAATGTTATTCGTGACTTGGGACCTCTTAGAGGCATGCCCCTCCAAATACTGAAAATATCCAATAATCGAGTTTCAAGTCTCGAACCGTTGCAAGGGATGCCTTTACTGAGTCTCGATGCGCGGAATTGTCCAGTCAGAGATTTGGAGCCCGTTCGAGGAATGAAGATCGAAGAGTTGCATTTCAACGGCAGTGAAATAAAGGAATTGTCTCCTCTCGAGGGTATGCCGCTAAGAATCTTACAGGCGGGGTACAGCGCGATAGCGTCTCTCGAGCCACTTCGAAAAGCTCCTCTGTCGTACTTGTCGGTGCCGCAAACACGAATTCGCAGTCTTGAACCACTTCGTGGGCTTCCACTGCACTATCTTGATATCAGGCATAACGGGGTGGAAACCCTTGAACCTGTCTTTGAGGCTCCGCTCCATTCTCTGCACTGCGGAGGGAATGACGGTATTCCCAGTGAAGAGCTCGGAGAATTCAGAGACCTCCGGGAACTTGCATGCGACCTCATGGGCTTGACTAATCTGGATTTTGTGGAGAACATGGAGCATCTTACCGCTTTGTCGATTAAGGATAACCGGTTGTCTGATCTCGGCCCCCTGAAAAGCAGGAAACTTACACGGGTATTGATGAGCAGGAATAATATTACATCGCTGGAACCACTGCGTGAGGTGGTAGAACTGCGAGAACTGGCGTTCTCCAACAATCAGGTGGAAAGCCTGGATCCGATTCGCGATTTGGATCTCAATTGGCTTGTATGTGAACACAACAACATAACGAGTCTGGAACCCTACTATCGTCGTCCCCCGCAAACTTTCTACTTTTATTCAAATAGTCTCAGTTCGGAAGAGCTGTTGCGGGCCGCTTCTCATTGGGACCGGGATCCACGATCGGCCTATCACGCAAGAAATGCGCGTGTTATGGCGGCCGTTCGGGACCGGCGATACGATGATCTCAAAAAGCTTGGCTTCAGAAAGAACGGCATTGTATCCGTGCTGATACCGATTTGTATGGACTATCATAATGCTGAAGCGTTCGCGGATTCGATTGGGGCATCTTTGCTTCCTCTGGAAGACCCTCGTATGTTCGACCATCTGCGCCGGCACGGAGGGGCGGCGCATGGGGTATGGATAAATGAAACGGTGTACCTCCCCGTGTTACACGGAGCCCTTGACGATGAGATGACTCCTCGAAGGTACGCGGAAAAACTGACTCTTCGGAAGGGGGAAGTCTGGCACGAAAACAACGTCGACTATTTCAGCACGGTTCATCGTGATCCGTTTATCGTTGTTTGGGAAGAGTAGGGCAGTCGCGGTGCACGCCTGCCGGCCTCCCAAACCGGTTCTTCATCTTCGCCGTTTCCTCGGAGGTCCCTGCCGCGAAACGGTTTTCCTGTCTCGGGCTCTCCGTGGTTCGTTGTAAATGCCGGGAAATGAGGAAGGCGGTAGGAATCCCTACCGCCTCGTAGCGTTTTATGATTAACGCAGCCTCTTTGACGTGAGTGTAAAATAATGCGGACGGCCGGACCCGTTCCGGTTATCTTACGGGCGTACCCGGGTAAAATAACCGGCAAGTCCCAGTGCCGACGGTATCCATACATAATGGTGTGCCGCCGGATTGGGTTTTATGAACATTTGGAAAAACCGCACGATCGACAGACCGCACAGCCTCCTTCATGTTCCATCATACCGCCGCACTCAGGACATTGCGGACAATGCCCTGTTGATATTGCCGAAGAATACTGCCGGGGCGACCTATCCTCTGCATCCTCATCCGATATTTCATTTGTCGTTTCAGTAAAAGCCGCATGAGACAATCGAAGCGTTTCAAATTCTGCGATTGCCTTCTCAAGAACTCTTCCGATAGCGTCGGCGCACGATAGTATCATTTCTCCGTCGTTCCACGTGGGGACGGGGCAGCGGATGCCCCGCAATTGCTCAACCAGTGCTTTCGCATCGACTCCGGCTCGCAGACCAATTGAGATCAAGCGTGCAACCGCCTCGGCATTGGATGCGGCGCATCCGCCCGATTTCCCCATCTGGGTGAATACTTCACAGAACCCGTACTCGTCGGAGTTGACATTAACATACAGGTTTCCGCATCCGGTTTTGGTCTTGTAGGTGCGTCCGAACGTTACGGACGGTCGTGGTCTGGGACTGATGCTTCCCGGCAGTCGCACGGGGGCACCGGTACTGCCGTTTTTGCCGGTCGTGATCACCTGTCCCTGCCGAGATCCGTCTCGGTAAACGGTTACTCCTTTGCACCCAAGATCGTATGCCAGACGAAAGACCTCATCGACATCGGCGGTAGAGGCTTCCTTACGGAAATTGACTGTCTTGGAGACGGCATTGTCGGTAAATTTCTGGAACGAGGCTTGGATCTGTACATGCCACATTGGTTCAATATCGTGTGACGTCACAAATACATCGCGGATTCTCTTTGGTATTCCATAGATCTTGCCGAGACTGCCGGTCTCGGCCACCATGTTCGCCAGTTCTTTACTGTAGAATCCCTCTCTTACCGCAATGCGCTCAAACGCAGGATGTATCTCGAGCAGGTGTTGCCCGTCAAGCACATTTTTTTCATATGCGATGGCAAAGATCGGCTCTACGCCGCTCGAACATCCGGCTATCATACTGATGGTGCCCGTGGGAGCGACGGTGGTTACGGTTGCGTTTCGTACCGGCGGCTTATCGGCCTTATCGTGGATTGATCCCTTGAATGTCGGGAACGGGCCGCGTTCCTGAGCCAGAAATGCACTCACTTTCCACGCTTCTTCCTGTATGAATTTCATTATCTCTTCGGCGAGTCCCGCGGCAGCATGCGAATTATAGGAAATGCCGAATTCGATCAGCATGTCGGCAAACCCCATGACGCCCAAGCCGATTTTGCGATTACCTTTAGTCATTTTCTCAATATCAGGCAACGGATAACGGTTCACCTCGATGACATTGTCGAGGAAACGAATCGCCGTTTTAACTGTTTCGCCCAGTTTTCGGTAGTCGACTTTCGGGGACCCGTCTTCGGTGGTGATCATGTGCGCCAGATTGATCGAACCCAGGTTGCACGACTCGTAGGGAAGGAGCGGCTGTTCGCCGCAGGGATTCGTGCTTTCGATTTCTCCCACGTGGGGAGTCGGATTCTGTTCGTTGATTATGTCGAGAAACACCACACCGGGCTCACCGTTTTTCCAGGCCAGTTCAACGATTCGTTTGAATACCTTGGAGGCTTTCTGATGCCCGACAATATCACCGTTGCGGGGGTTGCGCAACGGATATTCCTGGTCTCTCTTCAACGCTTCCATAAACTCGGAGGTAATACCGACCGAAATATTGAAATTCGAAAGGAGACCGTCCTGTTCTTTTAATTCAATGAACTCGAGAATCTCCGGATGGGAACAGTTAAGTATTCCCATGTTTGCGCCACGGCGCGTACCGCCCTGCTTGACGGTTTCGGTAGCGGTATCAAACACCCGCATAAAGCTCAATGGGCCACTTGAAATACCTTTTGTTGATTTCACCCGGTCGTTCTTGGGACGCACCTTTGAGAAAGAGAAACCGGTACCCCCGCCGCTTTTGTGTATCAGAGCCGTGTTTTTCACCGAGGTGAAAATCTCATCCATCGAGTCGCCGACCGGAAGAACAAAACATGCCGAAAGCTGCTGAAGCTCTCGCCCGGCGTTCATTAAGGTAGGGGAGTTCGGGAGAAAGTCGAGATCGGTCATTGTGTTGTAGAAGCGTTCGGTCCACATCTCATAAGAGACCTCCTCCGAAGACAACAGCTTTTCGGCCGATGCGATATTCTCGGCAACTCGGAAAAACATGTCTTCGGGAGTCTCAACAACAACTCCCAGGTCGTCCTTCTTCAGATACCGCTTTTCCAGTACAGTGCGCGCATTCTGAGAGATCTTGGCTTTTTTCTGCGTAAGACGTTCTTTCAGGGTGAGGTCTGTTCGTACCGGGGACTCCGTTTTTTTTCCGGCTCTGGATTTTACGGTTTTTCTGGTAGAAAGATCGGCGGCGGCATCGGACATTGACTCGTCTCCTACTGCTGTTGACTTAATATATTACGAACTATTGTCTCTATTCGGTAACCAACTCGCACCTCCGGCACCGGACCGATATCGGTAGGATGCAGGGTGGATCCTATATGTGGAGCGCATTTGATACCGTCGGCACACCGGTGAGAGCTACCAGGCATATCGGGCTCAATGACCAACATCGATACCGAATCCCGTTTTTTCGCTGTATTCTCTCGTAAGGCCGATATCCTCTTGCCGATTCGGACGGTTTGTTTGCTTGCTCTCGGAATCCACGACTTGAATCGCCCCGTGCGGTAAGTCGAAATCGGGCCGCAATGGTCCTGCAGATACACACGAAAACCCGCTCGAGCGGGAGGTATACCACATCGGGTATGGCGATCTCAACACAGAAATACAATATATGGTGTAAACGAAATGAAAGTCAAGCGAATTCCTAACAAAGCACACAATATGTGGTATGTGCTTTGCTAACCCCCTGAGTAGTACCACAACATCTAGCACGGATTATGCAGGCAGATGCTTACTAAACCGGCGGAGCCGGAAGGTCAAAGGTCT
>CAZEMW010000315.1:3263-5156 GCA_964513105.1 uncultured Fibrobacterota bacterium | reverse complement strand
TCCAGACCTGCCGAATGCCTATGCAGGGAAAGAACAAACAACACAAAAGGGGACGGGATGGCTTTCGGAAAGCTTTCTCGGCCGGACCAAGGAAGTTTCAACTCCCGGGAGATATCAGACCCTCACCGGTCGTTTTAGGATGGGTTACAGAAGCACAATAATCTTCGTGAATTCCGAGTGCCGGCCTTCTATTTGTGCGTTTTCCTGCGGCTCCGTCCCCACTCTTCAACCCGTCGGCTTCATTTTCCAGTCGACACGCCCAGAGACCCTCGATGCACTATGTGACAACGGGATCTAATTGCACGATTGGTTGTCACCGGAACCGGAACTTGCTGTAAAAAGAGCTGTGCCGCGGCATAGCCCTGGTGATTCATTCCGAAATCTACCGTAGAGATAGGCACGTGACGGTATTTGAAATTGTTGTCGAAAGAGAGTATGCTCAGCTCTTGAGGAACCCGTAGGTTTTTGTACCGCACCCAGCGATAGATACCGTCCGCGATTTGATCGTTTGGAGTCAAAATAGCCGTGAACTTCTTTTTTCGGCTTCCGACCGACAGGGCTGCGAGTGCCGCCAGACCGCTTCTTTGCAGCAGTGTGCCGTGGGAGCGGTATGCGTTCACAAGGGCTTGCGCCAGAGAGGGAGCCCAGGTTCGACATCTTCGGATGAGATCCTGCACGAGCCTTTCCGACTCACTAAGTTTACCCAGCACACGCGGTTCATTCATTTCGACTATTTCCATATCAAGCTGCTGCTTGTCGATCAGGCGTTCAACGGTCCTGATCCGCTGAGCTACCCACGGACGATACTCTTCATAGAGATTGGGGATGCCGATCACCCGGTGCCCAAGTGAAAACAATGTCTCAATCGCCAGCCCCGCAGCCGCCTGTTCATCATGGAAGCAACGGAAATAGTTCTTTTGAAGATTGGTCGGCACCGAATCCTCCATGCCGGGCGTATCGGTGATCAATTGCAGTACCGGCTTTCCAAACCGAAGAGCGGTATCTCTCACCGCATGAGCCCGAAAGGTGTCCGCCACTTTCCCCAGGACAGCACTTCCCGCATACTGCTTCCCATGCAATCCAATCAGCTCATCAATCGGCACCAATCCTCTGTCGCATTCCACCAGTCCACCCTCACGACTTCCCCACAATCCGAGAGCCGTGCGAGCGCCTTTTTTCTCCAACTCGCTATGGAAACCAACCATGAAATCAAGAGTCCGCTCGGACCTGAAAAGATGTGTATAGCTGGAATGGGTTCTCGCCAGTATGAGTACCACCGGAAGCGAATGAATCAACAGCGTCGGTTCCGACTTGGGTTTGGACCCCGCAATGCGTCGTCCTCCGATTCGGTGGCAAACGTCGCGACGCTCCAACTCAACAAGCGCCTGATGAGCGGTTGCACGGGAGACATGATGCTCCAGTACTATCGCCTCCAGTTTCGGCATGGGCTCACCGGCACGCACGTTTCCATCGGCAAGATCCTTTTCCAGGAGATCGGCCAGACGCAACGAGGTAAGCGATCGCGCGAGCGTTCCTGTACCCGTAACACGGCAGCGCCGCCCTCTCACGCACTGGACTAACCCTTCCATTTCCAGTTTTTTTAATGCCTTACGGATTGTACCCGCCGACGAATCATACCGTTCGGCCAGACTCCTGATCGACGGCAGAATGCCGTAATCAAACCGACCCAACTCAGACCGTATCCGCTCGACAACTTCAATGAATCCCGTTTTTCGACTTCTATCCATATCCAGGTCCTCTTATAACAGATATCCACTGCCAACGAAAGGCGTCTTCAATTACCACGTCTCCCTACTCGGGACCGAGGCCAAGCGCACGATCGCAGCTCCGTCCCCCAGTCCCTGCGTCCCAGCTCGGGACCGAGACCAAGCG
>CAZEMW010000315.1:0-3163 GCA_964513105.1 uncultured Fibrobacterota bacterium | reverse complement strand
GCTCCGTCCACCCCCAGTCGCCCAACTGAACTCCCTTAGTAATAAACATAAGAACTTTTGTACCATTTATGCTACCCGATGACCCATTGTTTCTCTATCTTTCTCCGGTAGATGAGAAGATAGCGCCGGAGCCGGGTATGGTGACAGAGATACAAGGTCCTTGCAACATGTTGTCTGACAATAACTTGATCGGTCGTCCGGTTTCGGATGAGGCAGAAGACAATGGCGGCACGCAATCGATTGCCCAATTCAAACGAGAATCTTTGGAGAGTACCTGGATTACCTAACCTGGGGAGAAAGAAAATATGTTGACCAGACCAAAAATCCGACAAGCCCTTACTCTGGGGCTATGCCTTGCCGGGGCGTCGGTCGCACAGAATGTGGCGAACGGGATCAATGTCAAAATCAATTTCACCCCCCCGCAGACGGCCTCCGAGCCGGACAATAAGTATTACAACGCGGCCAAGGAGTACATGGACTGGATCCTGGAGCACAGGAGTTCCAACGGGCGGTTCCCCCTTAAAGTTACCATGCCGTCTATGGCAATCGATGGGTATGGCGACATCAACATGAACAACAAAGCCGCAATTCTTTCCTGTCACATGAGCTATTTGCTCAAGGACACCTCATACTATGAACCGATTCAAAAAATCATAAAACTCGACCTCCGCTCGACAACTGATCGTGGATGGCCTGCGTGGGGCGAAGGCGGAAACAACGGCGAGCACAAGCAGCCTGCTCCTCGAAGGGACATGTTCCTCCATGAGCCGTTCTATTCAGACGAAGTCTCCCTGGGCTACTGGATTCAAGGAGTCGGCGACAAGCATACCGGTAATTTCAACCGACATGCCTCATGCACCGCTATAACACATGGTTTTGTAAATGAAGGTGGGGCCCGTTACAATCATTGGATCACCGCATATTCATTCACATGGATCAAAGAATATCTGCACTATTTCAATACATTGCTGGATTGGTTCGAAGGGCTTCGTGAACCAAGCGGGTGGCCTGCCGCCGACAGATCAGTCGGACTCGAGGCGAGGATGTATTACCTCAAGGAGATTGTAAGAGCCTTGCCGTATTTTCCCGACGACGATCCGATTCTGAACAAGGCTCGGGAACATATCAATAAGTCAATCGGGGGTCCGCTCGCGACCGGAGTGATGTCGGAAGACGCACTGGGACACAAGAACAACTGCATCAATGCCTACTATGACATGTACTGGCATCATCTGGACGCCGGAGACAGTGCAAAGGCGGATCAATATCTTGATCTCCTGCTGCAAAATGCCGACGCCCACATGGGATACGATATTGTGAAGACGACCTGGCACTGGTCGGTGGGTCTAACGATACGAACATATACGTGCGCATATTATGCAACAGGGGAGCAAAAATACCTGGATAAAGCCAAGGAGCTTGGGGATAAAGCCATTGAGCACTACCTCGATATCGGTCCCCTGCCGCGTGTGACGGCAAAAGGTGTTACAGACTACTATGAGAACAACGCCTATCACTGGGGAGATTTCCTGATGCTGCAGTTGTTTGAACTGGGTCTTGCAGTCGATGAAGCATACGGACGTAAGCACAAGATCCTCTGGACTCACATTCGATAGCAACGACGGCCGATAGCGACACACCGGATGTTCAAGATACACGGAACGATTTCAAGGAGAACCCTGCATGATTAGGAATAGAGTTTTGCGAACAGGCATTTTCTGCCTATATGTTGGCGCGGCAACGGCGGCCGCATCAAATGAATCGATACTATTCGACGGCCTTTGGGAATATGAGGAAGACGGCGGCGGAGCTTTTGGAAAAAAAGAGAATGGATTTGAGTACGGTTGGGAAACCGGCCGAAACGCTCAAAATGCGGAGTCTGAGTTCTCGCCCAGTGAAAAATACGACACCTACGTTGCGATGCCGGCCGGGGCTAAATGGGAAATGACCGTCCCAGACGGCATCTATAAGGTCTTGGTAGTTGCCGGAGATCCGGTGAGTCGCGACGCCGATCTTCGCGTTACCGTAGAAGGGATGCCGGCGCTGAACGAAGACGTGCGAGGACGAAAGTTCTGGGCTACGGGGCGGGCCACGGTGGAAGTTACCGACGGTCGATTGACTATTGAGGGTGGGGCCGGCGCAAGAAACAACAACCTGCTCTACCTTCATGTGTATTCTGCCATGTACGGGTACTACCCGTCACCAAAATATGCCGAACTGCCGCTGAGGATCAATTGCGGCGGCGGTGCATTTCCCGAACTCGGTTGGAAAGCCGATCAGAAGTGGATGGAAAATTCGGATTTTGGTTTCATTGCTCAAAACGAAGATGGTGCAGAAGAATGGAAGCATGATACGGAGGGGGAAAAGATCTATTGTGCTAATAGAATGATTGATTATCGGGAAGTGCCGGAAAGTGTCACGGACATACCGGGAACCGGTCTTGACGAGATTCATCGTACTCTCATAAGCCAGCGTGGCGGCAAGAAGGATGAAGTCGGCCCCGGATTTGCCTATAAGGTCCGTCTGCCCGAAGGGTCCTATGACGTGACTTTCTATGTGACGGCCCTGAACGATTCTCGCGATAACTGGGAACAGTTCGACATGCATGTAGAGGACAAAGTGCTTTCTCTTAACGTTTGGGATCTCACCGGACAACTCCATGGGGGAGCAAAAGTTACTCTTGAAGACGTAGAAGTCACCGACGGAATCATGAATATCGTGCCGGTCCACACCGGATGGGGATATTCATGGGGTGCGAGCATCGCCGGCATAGAGATTAACGGCGGTGAGACGGCGGCGGTCAACGACCGTACGAAAGCGGCCGGTCGACTACAGGTAAGTGTTCTGCCCACGGCAGGCACTGCTCGGATCACTCTTAATTGCCTGCAACCTCAACGCCTTCACTGCGAAATCACCGGCGTCGACGGTCGCACGGTGAAAACAGTGGCCGACCGGCAATTCAGCGCAGGCACACATACCCTTTTGTGGAGCGGTTCGAACGAGTCAGGCTCGAAAGTCGGAGCGGGAGTCTATTTCCTTCGCATTCGAGACAACAAGAATACGTGGACAACCCGGAAAACGAGATTCTAGTCGACCGATCCAAAAGGCTGAACGGATGGATATGTCGGGAGTTCCTTTTCGCCTGAACCGGAATCGGGGCGCA
>CAZEMW010000314.1:0-5157 GCA_964513105.1 uncultured Fibrobacterota bacterium | reverse complement strand
CCGATAGCCGCCTCAAACGCATCGGGAAGACCTTGCCCTTCAAAGGGTGGTGGGTTCTCGTCTGGAAATCGAGGCCCGACAATCAATGGGCGATCGTCCCGATCACCAACATGCCAGATGTATCCCCCCGAGCAATATCGAGATCCAAGGCGGTCTCGGTCGGCAAGAGGATCGAGTAACAGAACCGTTAACATCTCCGACTTCAATTCAAACATAGGTGCTCCAGAGGGACGCGTGAAATAGCCCAACATCAAAAAAATGGGAAAACCGGAGTCAATGTTTTTGTGGAAATGACACATTTTTTCTGTTTTGAAAGGTTTTCAACAGGTTTGCCTATTTCTGCTCGGAGGGACGCAAAAATTGTTGGACCGGCCGGTTCGAACTGAAAAATTGTATTCAAAGTCCTTCCGGGCGTATATTATAGTATACATCCCATCTCGCGAGCGCACGAAAATGAGCCACCGCCTGGTTTTACCGATTAAACTATAGACATGTGTACAACTTCGGACTTGTCTCCGGGAGAGATAGACCCTTGAAGCGCTTACTACTCCTTGCCTTTTCATATACTTTTGCCCTGCTCCCACTGACGGGATGTGAGCCGGACACCAATGAGATCGCATTATTGGGAGCCAGGACTTCTTCGTGCAACACCTGCCACAGCAACCCTGGAACCGAGGCATGTCGGGAGGATTTTGTTTCAGTGAACGGGACTCGGACAACCCGATGCTATAGATGCCATTCCCAATCGATAACTCTCGACAGCGCATTACTCGAGAGCGACGGCGTTCGAATCTATTCCTACTTTGATGCTCTGGACACGACTCATCCTGAGCCGAAACCGATACTTTCATCAGCGCATGCAAACGGAACCATTGACCTGGATCCGGGAGCGTGCGACGTGTGCCATGAGTTTCCACCGATGCAACGAGAACGCAACGATATCTTCGACCCGAATAAGGTAGCCATGATAAAGGGGCACCAGGAGCACCTCCAAAAACCAGGTCTCTCGTGTTTTCACTGCCACGTCAACTCAGTGCGACATCAAGCGGATAGCTCACAGCTCGATTCGGTCAAATATAGCGCCGTTACCTACAACATTGCAGCCAAAACACTGTACGCAGTCGATTCGGTTGCGCACAGGAATGGTGTCGTGGATGTTGATTTTCTACGAAAACCGAAAGAATATACGGATACCGGTTATATCTGGAATCCCTTAACCCGTAGCTGCAGCAATATCGGCTGTCACACGAGACAGCAATCATACGATAGGACCTATTGGCAATAGATAGTGCAGGAGATATGCGAAACATTACGAAATCCATAATCGGGAACCTGTTTCGGGGCACCGCTATACTTGGTATTGCCTGTCTGACAACCGGATGTATCCCGCAGTGGCAGCGTCAATATCTCGGTGATCCAATAATGCAATTTGATGAAGACCCGCTGGAAAAGCAGCTTGACGATCACATACGCCCTCGACGAGACGGTACCTGGGGGGGAGCTGCCGGGCCCGGTGGAGGGTGCGGATGCTGAAGGCGAGACTTGTCGGTGCCGGCCTGATACTTTGCATGCCTGCTCTATCTGTTTCCCGAGCCGAAAAAGGGAACCATATTTCTTATAAATTGCAGGGATACCACGAGAACAACCTGACAACGGTGACCACCAATCTTCTGGGGTTTGGACTTAATATCGGTGAAAAGTGGCATCTTGAGGGAGGTGCTCTGGTGGACGCCGTAACCGCGGCATCACGCAACAATATACATGGGACCTCTCCGGGCCCCGACGGGATCACTTCCGCCACAAAAGAGGTCGATGGGATAACGTCCGCATCGGAGACCGACGAGCTGCGTTCGGTTGCTTCGGGAACTCTCAGTTTCACACACGATTTCATAAAACCGTTTCGCACAGATAAGAACAATGACGATCCGACAACCCTTTCCGTTTTTGGTTCTTATTCCACGGAACGGGACTACCTCTCCCGTAATATCGGCGGATCGATTTCTCAGGACCTGTTCCAGAGAAATACTACTATCGGTCTTCGCTTCGGAAGAAACTACGACCAGTACTTTCCCGATGAGGGATTTGTGCCCGAAAGAAACACCGATGAAGGATGGGAGTATCTGGGAGGAGAAGATGAGAAGGGCGAAACGGATGGAACTTCCGGAGAAACAATCGCGGATAAGCTGTCCTATAGCGGAGAAGGTAAACGCTTGACCGATCGCGTCACGCTTTCACTCACGCAAGGCCTTACGATTACCACATTATCTTTCTTCGACCTGGAATTTGCCTACGATCGGGGCTATTTGGCTCGTCCGTACTATACTTATCGAATTGACGACACTCTCGTCCACGAAACACTCCCCCCGACTCGCAGGATTTTCAATGCCGGTATTCGAGTAAGTCAGTATGTGCCGGTATTCAGTGGAGTATCACTACAGGGAGGATATCGATATTACACCGACTCCTGGGAAATTCAGAGCCATACCATTTCGACCGAACTCGATGTTCGCCCCATTTCTTTTGTGACGGTAAGTCCTTCCTATCGCTTTTACACTCAAACCGCCGCATTCTTTTACAAAGACATTTACCACCGGCGGCCTCGCTATCTGACCACCGACTTCAAGCACGGTCCACTGAATACTCATACGATCGGTCTGAAATTGCGATTTCAAACCAACCGAGTCGGACAGACGACAAAAACACCTGCTCTATACCCCGAATCATTTGACATAGCCGGTAATTACCTGATGCGGTCTTCAGTTACCGACGTTTCCGTACGAAACAGTCACTACGAGGTCTGGCCTATTGACGTTGGGTTTCGGGCCTTCTGGATACAGGTGGGGCTTTCGTTTGCGTTTTAAGCGCCAAGCGCGGACGGTCCCCCGGGTGATACAGTTCAATGCCGTTCACCTATGACTCAAACAAAGCGATTGTGAGTAAGGAAATGGCGTAATCTCTTGAGACGAGACGGTGTTGAAGGAATCGCAGTGCATACCCACTGGAGTATGTGCAATCCCGGTCTGCGGGATGAACTCCGTATCGGCCATGAGATTTGGCCATTTTCCGCGAGAGACTGCGCAAAGAATACTAATGGAATAGGCCGAAGGCCTGTACTCCTTACGCAGCACAACCGAAGGTGAAACCACGCAGGAAATAGGAAAAAAGGTAAGTGCCGGATTGGCAATGGAGGCACTGGTATTCCCTACGTAGCAGAACCGAAGGTGACAATCGCTCAGTTCAGGTATGAGTCATTCTTCAATACGGCGTGCCCGCTGAAACACTACGGGAGGGAAAACATCATGAACAAAATCGGACTGCTTTGCTGTGTAGCTGCGATTGTTACGACCATGTCCGGGGCCGAAAAAGTTCACCTTTCTCTTCCGAACGTGCAGGGTGCGGTGAAATCTCTCTCCGATCACCGCGGCAAAGTGGTGATACTTGATTTCTGGGCGTCATGGTGTGCGCCTTGTTACAAGGCATTTCCCATGTTGAACGAGCTTCAGGATTCACTCCGGGAGGAAATCGTTGTTCTCGG
This sequence comes from uncultured Fibrobacterota bacterium, assembly GCA_964513105.1. GTDB lineage: Bacteria > Fibrobacterota > Chitinivibrionia > Chitinivibrionales > CAYFVL01 > CAYFVL01. The sequence continues at coordinate 1,622 of CAZEMW010000314.1, read as the reverse complement.
TATTAACCTGGAAAAAATTGAAGACGAAAAGCTTTCTCGCGTTATAGAACAAGCCAAAATTGAGTACACGATTCTTAAAGATCCCGAAGGCAAGACCGCGAAGCAGTTCGGGATAAAAGGTTTGCCGTCGATTGTAGTAATCGACACATCCGGATCGGTAGTATCCCTTATCCGAGGGGTTGAGAAGGACACGGAAGAACGGCTTCAGCATGCCGTTGACTCACTGACAAGGAATTGACCGCCCATTGGCCGTCTCCGAAGCATCGGAAGAGTTTCATCTGCGTCACGTTGCAAGCTGCGCGACACCCAGCATGTATAGCAAGAGCACAATCGCTCCCTCAAAGCCAATTCGAGCGATGCCGCGTTTCTCACGTCGAAGCAGCCCCAGCAGAAGTACACCGGACATCACCACCGCCAGAGCCAACAGCCCTCTCTCACGATAAGTCGCATTCACGTATATCGGGCCGTCGGTGTAAAACAAATCGGCAACCGCGGAGAAGAGCGTGTCGAAGGCATTCCCCCCCAGAATATCTCCCACGGCCAGAGTCAGCGCGCCCCGATGAACCGCCGCGACTGCTGTTATGAGTTCGGCTGAAGAAGTCGTAACGGCGACAAACAGCCCTCCCACCAGACTCTCGGATAGAAAGGTCCGTGAAGCGATCGACTGCGCGGCTCGCGTGAGAAGCCATCCGGAAGCCATAACCATTCCCGCCGTAACGCCGAACGCTCCCCACAACCGTGTGACCGGCTGTTTTTGTTTTTGCGCCTCTTCCGGTTCATCCTCGCGGGTTTCCGATGTCATTCGCGGTCGCCACATGGGCTTCTTAATCGCAGTGTTAACAATTAAGATTCCCCCAACATAGGCGAGGATCATGAATGGACTGACAATATGAACATGATAAATGGTGACCGGGGGACCGATCATTGCGAAGAGAAGTATTCCCAGCATTATTGATTGCAGCGCCCCCTGCATCATGTTCTCCAGGGATGCCGCGGCATGTTCGAGATTACTGCGTTTGTAGGTCATATCGGCGACAACGAGCATAGCCGTTTGCGCGGCGATCCCTCCGACAGCATTTGACAAGGATAATTGCGGATATCCTTCGACGGCGGCCGTAATCGAAGCTGTAATGCCCGACAGTGAGGTCGCCGCCCCCAGAAAAACTCCCCCCATAAGCGCTTCACCCATGCCTGTAGCGTCGGCCAAACGGTCGGCGAGAGCACTGAGGCGAACGCTCGCCAGTGTTATGACTGAAGCAGACAGAACAAACACAACGATAGTAATCCATAATGGATGATTGGTCAAATCAAGCAAATCCATCATACTCCCAAAGTGAATTCCCGTCAGAACCGAAAAACGCGTTGCTACTCACAGAGAATGCCTGTACCATTGTCAAACACCATTCATCGTTATGGATATCGTGCGAGCCCGGGTAATAAGCCCAAACGCAGCCCGAAACCGTACCCCGAGTACAAGCAACCGGCATTCCAGTTACAGTATACTGTCGGCCGGCGGAAATGACCGGATGTTGTCCGGCCCATCTTGACGGGGGATTGAAAGAACCCACATTTTGCCGTGGCAAACTATTTTCCTTGCTACACAATACCGCACGATGTAGAAT
>CAZEMW010000313.1:0-5180 GCA_964513105.1 uncultured Fibrobacterota bacterium | reverse complement strand
CTGCAATGCACTGCGGCGCGCTAAGCTTGCCGAAGTGAGTCCCGATCATACATCGGGAAAGTGAGGCGTGAGTTTGTCGGATACATAGTATAGAGAATTCGGCAAGTGTAAGCTCACGGGGGCTTACAGGTGCTTCGTACGTTTGCATTCTTCCCAACCACGGAACAATCCTGAATCGGTCGGTCGGAACTTTCCGAAATCAAATACCTGGGACGGGGGAAATGTTTTCCTGGAGGATACTCTATGAAGATACTATTCGGCTGAGATATCTCGCGAATAAAACGGTGAATGGTAGTTCGGTTTGTGGCGGTCGGTCGACAAACGGGTTTGTCGGAAAATGATGAAACCGCGAATCTGCGAAAGCGAAAGCGTTGGAAGTTGCCGGATTCGCGGAGAAAGGATACACAGAAGCGATGACCTATTCGGCCGTTGCCTGCTCCTGGGCGGCCGCGGCGACCGCCTCCTTCTGTTCTTTCAGATACACCGCAACGGCGTCCATATTTTTGCGGTGAGCCGGAAGAAGGCATTTCGGGTAATGCTTGGTGCTCACGGTTCCCTGAATCATTGGGATTTTCTCATCACTGCTGCTGGTGAATTTCTTGTTCATGATCGTTCCAACGCCTTTTTCATGAATCGTAACGGTGGTGGTGAGATTTATTCCGGCCGAACCCCCGCCTACCTTCAGGTTACCCAGCCCGATCTGTGCCCCACCTTCCATGTTGTAATCCGCCTGATTCTCTACCATGAGCAGGAGAGGAACACCAAACTCATCTGAAATGGAGTCCAGCAGCTCTGTTTCGTAGGTAGAGACATATTGATGCCTCCCGTAGTCAACTGATTGGATCCCGTGGCACTATCTTTTCCCATTATTATTTTTGGGACATAGGCGGTTCGTTCTTTATAGAACTCGTTGTCGGTAGTCCTCCGTATATCGATCAGTCCAACATCGGCAAACACTTGATCGACAGTCTCCTGAAAATTTCCGTACATTGCCTCGAGTGCCGCAACGTGATCTGCTCGCAACCTTGTGTTGCAGTGCTTTCGCGCAGAATAGTCTGGATACGCCGGTCGGCGGGGTGGCTGTGCATTTGACACAAGAACAACCGGACGAATTCGAATTGAGGACCGCACGGTTTCGTGATGAAGAATGGTTGGCCCTGCCGACGATTGATTACACCGGCATTGTCGATGTCGGCGTTGCCCATCGAATTGACGAAGATACCTTGATGAAAAGGTTGCGAGGAGCTCACGATGCATGGACGTCATGGAAATCGGGAAACGCCTCCATTGATACTTCGACGGCTTTTAACGTTCTCAGAGTTCCGTTCTTTTCCCGGGGAGCCGGTGTTCGAACTGAAATATGTCGATGGAAAGGATGAGAATCTCCATATTTTGCAGATCAAACACGCTCCATGGCTGGACAATATAACCATATATGTTTTATGTGAGAATGGTGCATGTGACATTCGTGGAGTCTTTACCCAAAGTAATTCAACTCTCGTCCCTCGCAAAGTATATCTGCTTTATCGGTTAGGGGATGGAGTATGGCACGCAATTCAGGTTCAAAGAGGATAAGGCAAGCTACCACTACAATAGATGCTCGCTGGATGTACTTGATGCCGGTTCTGAATTCTACCGGAGAAAGTTGTTTAAACATGTTACGAGAATCGTATATACTCGTCTCAATTTTGTTCGCGCTATCCCTCAAAGGCTACGCATTCACCGATACGGTGAGCTTTACTATCAGAAACAATACCCTCAATAAGGTAGATTCCCGCGTGTTCGGTCATTTTCTTGAGCGGGCTTCTTTCGGTGAACCGGGATTTGCCGCGCTTGAGCTTGATTCCACCGGCTTTCCACGACCGGAAGTTGTTCGGGTTCTCAGAGAAATGAATATTCCGGTGATCCGGTTTCCCGCCGGAAGCGATATGCCGAAAATCGACTGGCGAGACATGATCGACAATGTACCCGGGCGTAACGGCGATCGACCACTGTTTCAGCCGGATACATCGAAGGAAGCCCTATCGAACGCCTTCGGGATAGATGAGTTCCTTCGTCTGTGTGATACGCTTGGAAGTGAACCGATTCTGGTGGTGAATTTCTATGACGCCTTTTCGGGAAAACGAACACTTCGTGAAGCGGCATTTCTTGCCGCCGGCCTGGTGGCCTACTGCAATGCCCCGGCAGGTGCGCAACTGCCCGAAGGCATGCCGGACTGGCCGTCTATTCGCGCGAAAAACGGCCGTACAAGACCATGGAATGTGAAATATTTCCACATAGGTAATGAGATTCATGCGTACTGGACCGGTGCACTCTACAATAAAGGCATCAGAAAAGATTCGGCACGAACGCATATAGTCTGGTCTTTAAAGTGTTTGTTCACCTACATGGATTCGATGAAAATCGTAGATTCGTCCATACAGATCCTGACCGACGCAAACGCGGCAACGAAAACTACACCCGAGGGCGATGAGATGATCCATAATGATGAGCGATGGAATCGCGCCCCGTTTTTGAAGGTCATCCACAGTTATCGCCCGATGGCGATTAGGCATATTCGGAAAAACGGCGAAAATGTTGATCCGGACAGTCTGTCCGATGAAGAGGTCTGGAACGCCTGGGTCGCAACCCCGTCAATCGTGGACGGGGTGAGTCGAATGGATACTGAACTGTGGGACACTGCCCGCAAAAAAAGATGGAACGTCGCGGCAACCGAATGGAACTGGAACGGCTGGTGGGCACTGGGAGACCAGGCAGAAAAGAAAATGCCTTACTTCCGTCAGGCCCAGGGGCTCGGGGCGGCCGGTTGGCTGCATGCGTTCATGCGTGACGGTGATCTGGTGAAACTGGGGTGTCAATCCATGCTGGTGGGGGTGAACTGGGGGATTACGTCGGTTCGTATCGAGCGGGGCAAGACCGAGCAACCGTATCTGCTGCCGACTGGAATGGTGACGGCCCTCTATTCAAATCATCACGGCTCCCGGCGTCTGTCCGTCAAGGTCTCGGGAGTGCCGTCATACAGACAGCCGTACGAAATGGGAAGCATCCGAGCCGCCGATTCCGTGAAACTCTTAGATGCGGTTGCGACCGCGACCGACAGTGTTGTGTACTTTCACGTCATCAACCGAAGCTTTGATGCCGAGATCCCGATTAACGTTGAGTTCATCGGCTTTGAGAACCCCATATCAGACGGTATACTCTATACTCTTCGAAAACAACGGGCTGATGAAGAAAGAAGAAGTCCCCGCCGCTTGTTCGATACTTCAGAGGTCAATGTGCACAAGAACAAAGCAACCGTGGCTTTGCCGAGTGGAAGCGTAACGGTTATTGAGTTTCCTGTTCGGACGAAGTAGTCCCGAAATGCCAAAGATCAGAAAAGGGAACTCCATACCGGGGAGCGGCAATAGAGCCGTAATGGTTCAGTCGTGGATCCGCCCAGATACAGTACTTCGTTGCACTGTTCGGTACGTCGCCGATAAACGTATGAATCGTTCGATAGCCAAGGGACGACATTCCGAAGTCAATGCTGGATATTGGGAGAAGTCGTATAAACGGCGCGTTGTCGAAAGATACAAGGGACAGGTCGCGCGGAATTTTTATCCCTAGCACATGGAATAGATTATAGTATCTGCGAGCTCGAAGATCGTTGGGGGCAATTATTGCAGTAGGTCGGTATTTCAGTAGTGAAGGTATCATTACCGCGGCATCTTCGAGCACTTCACGTTCGATATCGTCTCGAGCCGACCCGGCTCGCAGCAATGGTTCAAGCATGCCGTCACCCCAATTCAACCGGCCTTCGGAAATCCTGGAAAGCCGTCGGGCGGTGGCGCGCAGTTCACGTGGTGTCGATGCCTGTTCTCTTCTCACGACACCAAACGAGATCGAGTCGAAGTGCTTCCCGGCATACTTGTAAAGTGTCTCAATACGTAATGATATCCACTTGCTTTTGTCTTCAATTGTGTCCACAAAAAGAATTTTCCTGTGACCGGCCCGCACAACGGATTCAAGTGCCAGGCCTACCATTCCGGGTGACTGCTCTCTGGTTTCCCAATCGGCAAAGAGAGAGAATAGAACATTGGAGTACGATCGCATCTTCGGTTCGATTTGCGGCCAGGCCAGAGTCGTGCAGAGCCAAACAACTTTTTTCCCCAGGCGTGCACAAAACGGTATCCAGTCCAGGAGCAAATCCCGGTATTCATACCCTCGGGGTGAAACCACCAGAGTCCCGAGATACCGGTCGCCCAACTGTTTCACGTAGTTTGCAAAATCCGTTCGTCCCGCAAGACTGCCGACGGAGGAGAGCGAGGAATCAAAGAGTACCGTCTGAAGCTGAATACCTTTGGCCAAGGCTTCGTCAACAAAGGAGTTCGCGAACTTTTCCCAGATGCCGTGAGCCAGCAATTCCCCGAATGAATGTGGCGTCAACTGAAGGACACAGATTACCGATGGATAATACGCACTCGCCATCGATCGGACGGGACGTCTTCCCGCAATCCATCGAGTTCCTTCTTTGTAAATTACCCCCTCATTTTCCAGGAGCCGCAATGCGCGCGTGACGGTATGCGAGGAAACTCTGTGTTCCCTCTGGAAGAAATTACTCTTGGGAAGAGGGTTCCCGGCGGTGAATTCACCTTTGGCTACAAGTTTCTTGATCGCCTCGCCGAGCCGGCCGGCGGCGGAATTCCGGCGCTCGCAACCCGTTGCGGATGATTCCTCTCGTGGATGCGGACGGAACCTTATTTTGCGTCCCCGCGACATATCAACGACACCGGCCTTTGAGGCCAACCGCATTGCACGAAGAACCGTCTCGAGGGCGACGTTATACCTTTTTGCGAGGTCGGAAGAAGAGATCTCTTCGGGAAGGCTATTGTTCCCGAATTCTTCGAGAATGCGGCCGCATACCTCATAGAACAAAGGTTTTCTACTCATACGTCCCACCCACAGCAAAGATGACCATACCCTTTTCTACTATTATAAATAGTTTTTTGCAGCATTGCAGCGTTGGAATAATCGGTATTGAGCGGAGCAATTGGGGTATGTTCTACCATCGAGGCAGGGCAATCCTGGGAAATAACCGTTTCGACACGATTCTGGATATGTAAAAACGCCCATTCAGATTAAAATCGATAAAGCCGATGGGGAGGTAATGGTATGGACGGAATATGGACGAATGCAGTTAA
>CAZEMW010000312.1:0-5191 GCA_964513105.1 uncultured Fibrobacterota bacterium | reverse complement strand
TGAATGGGGATCAGAAGAAGAAGCGACAAAGACTGAACCACCAGCACGGCGGCTTCGGCCGGTGATGCCGGGAGTTGGGGAACAACGTGTATGAGCCACACAAGAACGGCACAGGCGGCGGTAAGAGCTTCCACTATGGGGTAGCGCAAAGGAATAGGGGACTTACACCCGACACACTTGCCCCGGATGAAAAGGTAACTGAGAAGTGGAATGTTTTCAAGCGGGCGTATGGCGCGAGAACACACCGGACACCGGGAGCCGGGCCAGACGATAGACTCTCCACGAGGAAGTCGATAAATCAGGACGTTGAAGAACGAACCGATTAGAAGTCCGAATGCGAAGACAACGACCGTGTAGAAAACAGTCATAGGTATAGAGCCTTGCGCCCATTGGCGCTTCTGTTGTGTTCAGTCCGGAATCGCCGCTTGGATCGTTTCAGTATGCGCAATCCGAGGGACAATCGTGCCGTACAATTGTTCATGATGGTTCATCGGATGCCTTGTGCTTTTCGTTAGGCGATTCGACAAAAACACATGCTGCTTCCATCTTGAAACGCTCTGAAAGGCGTCTCTAGACAATCGAAACCGGGTTACTCTTCCTGAGCGGATCCCTCGCTCCGGGAGCCGGCTGAATCGGTACCGGATGTTTTACTCCCAAATCGTCCGCCGGCTTCCTTGATCTTCTGTACCGGCGATGATTCCAGCAATCCGTCGTAGTACTTACGGTACTCCCGAGAATCCGGAATCGTGAGTCGATAGGGGATTTTGGAGTATAGCATGTAGATCATGGAACTGTCAATTTTCTCAATCAACAGTGATTCCGGTGCCAGAGAGCCGGCAAGGAGAAATATCCAGAGCAATAGCGCGGCCTTGAACAGTCCGCTAACCCCGCCAAGCAGCCGGTCGACAATCCCGAGCATGGCAAGATGAACGATTTTCCGAATAATCCATCCGACGGCCAGAAGTACGACTGCTGCTGTTATGTATACGCTAAGGAATGCGACTGCGGTTGTGAGCGCGGGAGGGGTCGGCAGGAAGGACAGTTTGGGATAGAGATCCGGGTAGAAAAGCACCGCGCAGACAAACCCGACGATCAGGGCGGCAAGCCGAAATACTTCAGATATAAAGCCTCTCTTTATGCCGATAATCAGGAAAATCGCTGCAACCGATGCACCGATTATGTCGAAAAAATGCATTGCCATGCCACCCAACCAAAAAAAAAGACGAGAAACACTTTCTCGCCTTAAAGGGTCCGGGGGAACCCGGTCGGCTACTTCTCCTCGATTCCCACAACGCCCCCGTCTTCCATGTAGAAGACCTTGAAATTGCCTCGTTTGTAGGTCCATCGCTCCTGTTCCGCCCACGGTTGCTTCACGATTTCCAGCTTCTTGGGCTCACCCAGGAGAAAACGCACGGTAGAGGCCTGCATGCCTATTTCGAACCGTCCGTCATAGATGCAAGCCTTGTCCAGCTCGGGGAGATCGGGATGATTCTGAATGTACAGATCGATCTCGTCTTGCGTCGGCTTAATGAAATCTTCTCCCATGCATCCGAAGAGGCTCAGCAGTGCCAGGCTTGTAATACTAAGAACCAGATTCCTCATTGTCAAACTCCTCTTCAGTCGAGTACACTTTCACCAGCTTGTCGAGCCCCACCACTTCAAGGACATCGCGCACATACTCATTGGGCTCAATTAGAACCAGACGACCGTCTCGCTTGGCAAGCGTGTTGTGGCAATAAATCAGAACATTCAGAGCGCCACTGTCGAGATAGGTCACCTGAGCAAGATTCAGGCCGATTTTAAGTACGTTTTTCTCAACCATTTGATTGATAAACGACTTGAGGACAATAGAGTCCTTCAGCCTGTTAACTTTTCCGACCACATCGATTATTGTGAAGTTGCTCTTCTCTCTGGTCCCAATATCCATTTGCTTCGCTCTCCACTGATGCGTTGGAACGGCTAATTGATTTCTAAAATAATATCAATTGCCCACAAAGGACACAAAATGCACGTTTTTTCTTCAGACTTTTCCCGAATTTGCCGGCAGAGAACGTTGAAAGGCTGCAATTCCTGCATCCTGGAAAGCTGGTTTTCAGGATTCTGCAGCATATACAGCATCTCGTCGGTCATTCTTGCCGCTTTCGAGAACTTTCTCGAGCCGTCGGGCAAATTCCGAGGACTTTTCATTCTCTCGGGACTGTGCGACCGAAAGCGTCACTGTAATGCCGGCACTCAGTTTCTGCATTTTTCGGGTGCGGGTACTCACGTTCTGCCGGATTCTTTCGGCAAGCTCCAACGCTTCTCTTTCGTTTGTATTGGGGAGAATCACCAGAAAACGATCTCCGGAGTATCGCGCCAGCACATCAACATTACGGATGGTGCGCCGCAAGATTTTGACGATCATCCCCAGTATTTCGTCTCCGGCCTCATATGATAATCCTTCGTTAATCCGGTGAAAGTGATCAACATCGAGCAGAATTGCGGCCAGTGCATGGTGGTATCGACTTGCCCGGCGAATCTCATCCTTCAGTTTCTCCACATAGAATGACGGGGCGTTCATCCGCTCCCACCACTCTTCTCGACCCTTCGCATTTCGAACGGCTTCCAGATCCTTGTAGCCTTCTCTAGTGGTGTCCGGTGTGGGGGGATAGATCTTCCGTAGCGAGAAATAATCCACCACCGCGGCCTGAATGAAAACCGGCCGACCAAGTTTGTCCTCGAGTTCTTTCTTATGCGCGAGCATTCGGCTCCAGTTCCGACGAGCCTCAGACTCATTCATGGACTGCCCGGATAGTTTCTCCATGAGGAAGGTGAAGGGATGATCTTTCCCTTGCGAGCGGCCGAGAAACAAACCGGCCACATAGGTGTACGACGGCGAGTCGTGTTTCTCCAGCGGCACCCGGACGAGCGTATTGAAGCCGGCGAATGGAAGCTCATTTCTCATGCGGTTGGGGATCTCTACCGGCGGATTTATATGAAAATCGATTAGATTCTTTGTCTGACAAATCCACACTTCGGCACTTCGGCAAGCTCAGCGCGCCGCAGTGCATCGCAGCACAGGCTTTTTTTTGGCGTATTATTTGTCAGACATAATAAGGAATTATCTGTTTGATCTTCGGTGACTGAGCGGCGCCGAAGTCTGATTTTGGATCTTTAATCCGGTTACCGAGCGAAGCCGAGGTATCCGGCTATGCCGGCTTAGGTCATTACGTAGTCGACCCCTGTATCTGAGAGGGTCAACTAAGCAAAATACATCAGGCAAGGCGAAGGGGGTAGTACCTCCCTCCAAAGCGTCTGCCCAGGGTATTCGGTTTCCGTTATCCTCTGCAATGCACATACCAACCCGAAACGGCCGGCCCGCTCCCCTTCCGCTGCGTAGGGGACAGCCGTGAACAGCTCGAAACGGGGTGAATTGTGCTTAGGACGCACGATCGCGACCAGTAGTCTATTTCCTCCGGTACGCGGGCGGGGAGAGAACTCAACTACTATATTTTGTTTCTCGCCGGTTTATCCGCGTTGAATAAAAGTGAGGTCCGCAACGTATTTTCTCAGATTGTTGTAAACTCTTTCAGTTATATTCACCGATTTTTGAAGGAGGGGGAAATGAGTCTGATCGAAGTGAAATGCCCGATGTGCAAGGGAACCCTCTGGATTGATCCGTCTTCAGGCGAAGTGGTGGACCATAAGGCCGACGGTCACAAAAAAATCGACTTTCAGAGCTACATGAAAGAGCAGAAGCAGCGAGGATCGGCGCTTGAGGAGAAAATGCGGCAGGCAAAAGAGCAGGAAGATAAGCGTCGACAGGCTATGGACGAAAAATTCAAGGCGGCTAAAGAGCGGCCCGATGATATACAAGGAGAATACCACTCACCCTTTGAGTGGGATTGATTTCACAAAGCGGGAGGCGAAATGATGCGGTTGATGATGCTTGGGTGCGTTGCGGCGTTGGCATTCAGTTGTTCCGGAGAGCAGTCGAAAGCCTCGGAAGGCAAGGCACAGGCGAACGTCAAAAAGGAGGAGTCCGTGAAGCCGGATGAAGGGACAGAGCTGCAGGATGGCCTGTATGCCGAGATGAAAACGAGCATGGGTACGATGCTTATCGAGTTGGAATACGAAAAAACGCCGATGACGGTTACGAATTTCGTGGGCCTGGCCGAGGGAAATATCAAAAATTCCGCAAAAGGGCCGGGAGAACCTTACTATGACGGTCTGGTTTTCCATCGGGTCATAAAGGATTTCATGATTCAGGGCGGTGACCCTCAGGGCTCCGGCGCCGGTGGCCCCGGGTATCGTTTCCCCGATGAAATCGATCCGAGTCTGAAACACACCGGTCCGGGCATTCTATCCATGGCCAATGCCGGCCCTGGAACCAACGGAAGCCAGTTTTTCATTACCCATAAGGCAACTCCGTGGCTCGACGGTCGCCACACGGTTTTCGGGAAAGTGGTTGAGGGCATGGACGTACTGGACAAGATTGCCAATGTGCCGACCGGCCCGGGAGACCGCCCGGCCCAGCCGATCACGATCGAAAAGGTGACGATAAAGCGAGTCGGCGAGAAAGCGGAGAATTTCAAAGCCGATCAGGAGACCTTTGATTCACTGGTGAAAGCCGCGAAGTAACTCCGGCGGCAAATCTTAAGAGAGATCCTCCTTTTCCGTTTAACGCGGAGATGGAGGATTTTTTTTGCCGGGAATTACCCGACATGGGGCATTCTCCCTTTTCAACATCGGGAAAGAAGCCCGCCGAATCCAATCCGCAGGAGAAACGGAACTACTCACCGGGGGCTCATCAGGACCGAGGTCCCAACAGAGATTGCATAACCAAACGCCGACATGCCACATTCGGGCCGGGATATTGGTCTTGCGAACCGTGGGGAATGCCGGGGGAGATCAACAGCCTGTGGGAACGGACATTTCGACAGGCTCAATGTCCGGTACTTTGAAAAAGGCCCGGTTTCGGTTACATTTCGAAAAGACTCAGTGTCTGGAACTCTGCAAAAGGACCAGTTTCCGGTACTCTTTGTCCAGTCGTTACCCCGGCGCCATTCCATTTCGGATTTGGGATCTCGGATTGCGGATTGCGGATTGGGGTCTCGGAATCGGTCTCGGAATCGGTCTCGGACTCGGATCATATCCTTACCGGTCGAAAAACCGGAGCACTGTTCCAAAACGCCGGATACCAATGTATTGC
>CAZEMW010000311.1:0-5206 GCA_964513105.1 uncultured Fibrobacterota bacterium | reverse complement strand
CCGTACGGGTTGTCTTCCGATTTCGTCAGCCGAAGGTACACCGTAACCGTATCACCTACATAGCATCGATCGACCCCGAGCCTGTCGCCCCACAGATCCTTTGCGTATTCGATGTTGGCCATCATCAAATCGTTTATTGGTTCGCTGTTTTCGGAGGGCACCAGTTTCACCTCAAGGGCAAACACCGATGCACACACAAGCAGTACCGAGATGATCAAACGGATTGTCTGCATTCCTGTACGTCTCCTTTTTTGCAGAAAATGTTCGAACCATACAGAAAGCGGTTTCCCGCATTGCACGGAAAACCGCCGAAATCAAGGCTCTTTTCTGATAAGCACTAGCGATTTACCATCACCTTGCCGGTATACGACTTCAAGTCGGTTCTAGTAGTAACAATATAAAAACCGGGAGACAGTCGAAACATATCCACTTTCTCGGAAACTACATTTGATCTGTTCAGTCGCAGAATGGTTCGCCCTTTTCCATCGACCACCAACGCCTGCCGGTTGCGGGTACCGGCATACACGTGCAGCGCATTTGGCTTTCAATTACCACCAGCTCAAACTCGGAATACCGGTGAGGGGAACTGCCGATAGTTGTACCGGAGCAGGCGGTTACGATTCGGGGATTATTTCTCCTCCTCCAAGCCAGAACACCTCACGCACCATAACCATGGTACCGGAAGATATTCTGATTGTGTACCGGCCCGAAGGGACTGTTTTCCCGAAAGCATCTTTGCCGTCCCATCGAAAAACCCGTTTGCCCCCTCGTCGGCTTCGGTCAATCAGCTTGTGGATTTTTGTTTTATTGGAATCGTAGACGGCGATTTCCACATTACCGTGACCGGGGAAAAAATATTCCACGGCGAGGTCCCCTTTGGAATCGGAGGCCTCGGAGCTGTGATGGTAGATTGGAAAATCCTGTTTGACGTTTGACGCTCCGGCTTCATGAGGAGAACGAAGAATCACGCGTTTGCTCCGGGAGAGATAGTCCTTTGCGGTAACCCGAACGGTGTAGGTGCCTTTGTCGACCCGAGGAAATTCGTAGACCCCACCCGTATCGGTCGTATCCACCAGTTGCGCGCCTTCCACCTCTATGACGGCTCCCACCACAGGCTCTTTCGTGAGAGCGTTCGATACTACACCTTCCAGTGACTGAGCGAGAGACACACCCACAGCCACAAAGACCAACAGAAACACCACTGCAGCTTTCATTCCAGCCCCCGGAACTAATTTGGGATTGCGGATTGCGGAATCTGTCTGAACACCGCCTCCAAATCTATTGTCGCACAAAAACAGAATATTATCAACTGAGAAGAGTTCCGGACCATTCAGTCGGACGGGTAGAGGGTCTTGCCGGCGTACTGCGTGATACTGCGCGGTGCACGGTGTTGCGCCGAGCCGATTCACCGGGGTGTCTCCGCTACTTTGCGCCCCGGGTTATCGGCCGGTAGGCGGGTATTCCGGTGAGCCGGTCGACCGATACGCCTTTGAGTCCAAGAGCCGTAATTCGTGCACATAGAGTGTCCACCTGGGCGAGTATGGAATCAATGCAGGCCGGATTCCCGGCTCTGTCGTGGAGCAAAACGATATCCCCCGGTTTGCCGAGTCGGCCGATTTGTCGGATTCCCGCAATTCGACGGTTGCCGCAGTCGCCGGCCGATGAGCTCCAGCCTATGCAGGTTAAATCGAGGTCTGTAAGGGCCTTCGCAATGTGAGGGTTCATAAGGCCCACGGGCGGACGGTATAATAGTGGTCGCCGGCCGACAATTGTCTGCAGGATTTCCGTCGCTTGCCTTATTTCCTTATATGCCCGACGATACAGCCTGAAGTTTTCGGTCCCCCAATGGTGAAGATCGTGGCATCCGATCGTATGCCCACGTTCGAAGACCGTGCGAACCAGATCCGGCCGGACCCGGGCTCGATCGCCGACAACGAAAAAGGTTGCAGTCATTCCATATTTCTCGAGTATTCTCAATATTTCAAGCGTCAGATCCGGGTCGGGTCCGTCGTCAAAGGTGAGAGAAACGCATCGGGAGTTTTTCTTCCCGCGCCATACTGAACGCCCGAAAAAACCGAGACGCAAATCACCGATTCCAAGCGCGAGAAATGCCGCCGAGCCGAGAAGAGCTCCCGCAAAGGTACCGAAGCGCATGCGTCCGGCGACGTATCCGACAATTACAGCCGCATTTGCAGCCTTCCAGAGGGTGTAGGGTGTCATGGGTTCACCACTACGGCGGCGACCGTATCGGCTGTAGGAGAATAGGAACCGATCGTCACCGGGTAATCGGGACGATTTTGCCAAAAGCGATGAAGACACCGGGCAGGTGCGAGAAACGATCCTGAAGTCTCAGCTAAAGGAAGCAGGGCTGATGGATTACAATCGTTTTGCACAAGCAGCTCACGTAAGGCTTGAGACGGGTTTTTTGATAGTACGGGAGAAGGTGCCAGTCCCGCCACTCCCGACCGGCGGGAAGGGGCCGGCTGATCTACTATGACGGCTACAGCCCCGTCACTCCACTCCGAAAGATACGGTCGACACAGGCGACTTACCGCATCGGTGAGCGCATCAAGCAAAGCAATTCTTTCGTCTACCGCAACAACCAGCACCGGGAAAGCTTCAGAATCGTACAGAGGCAGCGAAGACAGTGCACCGGCAAGTGAATTGTGGCCGTCCACAAAGGTAATGTTCGGCCCGTCGATACAGAACTCAATGCCCAGCATTCCCCCCATACTGTTATGTACCGAGGCTATGAAACTGCGAGGAGAACCCAGGCCGTCTTTGAATACGCCGTCTAGAAATGTCCGCGTTTCATCCAAAGCGCCCAATGCAGTCGCCGTCACGACCGAGCGCGGGGGGCGGACGCTATCGGTGATGGCCCGCGCCGCCGCCGCATATGCCATTTTCCATATGCGCGGGTTTCGCCGCTTCATTTTCGTCGGTAGATCTTGATCCCAACCCGGGTCTGTCGCGGGGGCCACGGCTGCGATTGAAAGAATTTGAGCTATTTCAGGCGTATCGGCCATGTTCTTGATTCTCCGGTACCGATAATCTCATTTTGCGGACAGAATTAATGCGGCATTGTTTCCACCAAAACCAAATGAGTTTTTCAAGACATTTCGGATCGTTCCCCGACCGGCGGTAATGGGAGCAACCCCGACGGCTTCATCGAGTTGTTCGAATCCCCCGGTACCCGGAAACATTCCTTCCTCCAGGGCTTTCACGGCAAAAACGGCCTCGAGAGCGCCCGAAGCGGCCAACGTGTGGCCAAGCGTGCGTTTCATTGAGCAAAACCCCGGAAGGGGGTCGAACACCTGTGTCATGGCTTTGATTTCAGACAAATCATTGTCGGGCGTGGCCGTGCCGTGGGTGACGATGAGATCGATTTTTGCCGGTGGGATTTGGGCATCTTTTAGTGCATTTTCAACCGCTTTCCGTGCTCCTTCACCTTCAGGATGCGGCGCAGTCATATGCCGGCAATCCGCACCGGCACCCCACCCTCCGACAAGCGCCCCGACACCATTGAATTGCGATGCCGCCTTCGGGGAGGCGAGCAACAGGGCTCCGGCGCCTTCTCCCAGGCTGATCCCCACGCGCCGAACATCGAACGGTTTGCATCCGTCAAAATCAACCAGCATCAGGGCCGCAAAGCCACGCAGTGTCAGAAGAGACAGGGCGTCGGCCCCGACCGCAAGACAGACATCCACCCGGTTACGCGAGATCATGCGAGCAGCCGTCCCCACCGCGTGAAGGCCGGTCGAGCAGGCGGTTGACATTGTGTACACCGTTTGTGCGCCGACTGTACGCGCCAGAAACCCGGCATTGGCGGCGGGTTCATGGTAGGCCAGTTCACGGGCGGCACTATCGGCGGCGGCTTCGTCGGTGCGAAACTGCCGGTAGAAGAGTTCAGACCGGGTCATACCTCCGACCGTCGTCGCATATACCAGCCCAAGACGCAAACCGCTTCGATCGGGAAGCGCCTGTAGAGCCTCGTTGGCTGCATGAAGCGCCAGTTCGGTTGTTCTGTTCGGGGCATTGTGCTCAACTGCGGGAAGGGTAGCGGTGTCGACTTGTCCGCAAAGAGGAGTTTTTTTCAGGCCGCCGTCAAACAGACTCAGTTCCGACAAACAGTCGGCACCCGCCGCCACCTTCGGGTAGGCGGTTTCGACACTGTTTCCGGCGGCACAAACCGCACCGAGTCCGATAATTGGGATTCCGGTCATAGCCTGAATTTTCTTTCCCACGAAGCAAATGAACGCATCACGACATGTCGAAAATCAGTCCGTCTCTTCCGAGTCGTCCGGACGGTTCTCGGTTATATATTTCGCCAGAGACCGTACCGAGGAGAACACGGACCGGCCCACATTTACGTCGGGAACCGTCACGCCGTACTCGCGTTCGAGAAGGACAAGCAACTCCAGGGTGTCAATCGAGTCCAATCCCAGTCCGCCACCGATCAGCGGCTCGTCGGAATCGATATCTTCCGGCGAAACATCGGACAGATTCAAAGTAGCGATAATCTGGGACTTCAGGTCTTCAATCAGCTTTTCCATTTTTATCCCCTTGGACGGTAACGGCTCCGTCGAACTGAGAAGTAGCGATTGCAATCGTAGTATTCCGGTTCCGCATGAGCGACTTCAGAATGTCCAAAAAATACCATTCTTCATAGCTTCCCGCCCCTTCCCCGTTTCGATACTCACCTTCAAGACAAATCGACGGTGCACAATCCGGCGAATTTTCGCCGGAACTCAGAAACAGCGCACATGCCGTCGCGGGCTGCGGAAGGGTGACATGTCCGGCGAATGAGGTATCGTTTTCGTACAAGGCCCGCACCATTATGACAAGCATATTCTTCGTATCGCCGTGTTTCAGTATCCTGAGCCCTGATTCAAGCGCTGTCAGCCCGGGGTCTCGACTGTCCACAAACACGCGATTAGGTCCTTTCAGGCCATAGAGGATCGCGGTCTCGGCAACGGGCGACGACGGCAACGTTGCGGAAAACAGGGCGGGGCGGGGAAAACCTGAAAGCACGGATTCCATGTAACGCATGTCGGTCGAAAAGGAGCCAAACGCGCTTCCCAGACAGATACCGGTTGAACCGCCGTCGAACTCCCCGGCCTGTCGACAGGCAAGAGAGGCGGCGCCGAATGCGATTTTGTCGGTCGGCTGCAGTTTGCCGAATCCCGGATGGGGTTGGTTGTAAACC
>CAZEMW010000310.1:0-5234 GCA_964513105.1 uncultured Fibrobacterota bacterium | reverse complement strand
GAATATCTTCCGCCCGGAACGGCTTGTGACAACGAAGCCAGGCGCATTCGCAGCCACTCGAGGCGCTGAATGGGGTTTTCGGACAAGCACTACATATGTTCTTCTTCCACAAACGACTCGACCGCGCCTACTTTGTACAAGCTTCCATTCAGGATCGAGGGTGTACCGAAGGAGCCCGACGAGAACCGGTGATGTCGACACACACGTAGAACCGTTGAGTCGCATCAAGCCGGCCGTCGATCAGGTGCAGTGCAAAGTCGAAACGCGTCCGGACGGCTTCATTTGTGACCGGTACGGCAAATAAGCAGATATCCGCAAACGAGCGGGATCGGTAAAACCCGGACCCCCATCTGAAAACCTGCGACTCTCCCCGATAGTATACGGTCTCAAGTCCAAACCTTTGAAACAGGCGAAACCCAAACGCCACGAATCCGCCCGTTCGTGTTTCTTTGGGGACCGACGGCTGTATATAGCGAGTGTGGTCGTAGGAACCGATTACCCCGACGCTCAATCCCAGCGAATCGAATACCGAACCGCCGACAAACTGTACTCCGGCGTCTGCGGTCGCCCCAATATTATCAACGACCCCTTCGTTCAGCCCCCCAACGGAATGGGAAACATGATTGTACACGAAATGATGCGAGAAGAAAAGGAACCGGCTCGATAGCCGTCCGGAAAAACCGGAGAAAAAGCTTTCTCGAACACTCGTACTCATACGCCCGGTCCAGTCCATCCAGACATTCTGGTATCCCCATCCCCAATCGACATCCAGAGCCAAACCTTCCATGTTGGGACGAAAATATTGAAGGCTGTCTGAGAGGAGCGCCTTGGGATAGTCCAAAACGCGATCGCGGGGAAATATTCCAAACCGCACACCGACCGGTCGGCCTTCCATTTCATAATAGGCAAGGAGGTCTGCATTATCGACTGCCCACCAGGAAGTCCCAAACTCCTGAAGGATATCGACTCCCAGGCGAACTCGATGGCGCTCGGAGAAGCGGATTCCGGCCTCAACCGTCGGACGTCCGCCGAACCAGGTGCCGTCCTCGACATAACGATTGCGGTACTCACGATTGTCCAGAAATCCGAAATACCCGATTTGCCATTCCAAATCGACCCCTTTTGCCGTTCTCGCCGGGCCGATCAATCCAATCAAAAGCAGAACAAAGGCCGGAAAAGCCCCGACTGCTTTCTTCTTTTTCCTCTTCCGGTCGGAAGAACTAAGGTACCCTTCCATCTGCATACTTTTCACTTCCGTTATTCGCCGGGACTGCAAGAGAGCCTTGTGACCCGGAGTAGACGTAGACGGAACCCGGGAACTTGGCTGTCACGCCCTTTTCACGATATCGTCTATAACAAGGCCCGCCAACCGAAATCCGAATATGCCGGTCATGTGTACCGCGGACCCGTTGACTACCCCGCTGCTCGAGCAGCTTTCCCTTTCTTCCGACAGCTCGGGGTCCTCATCCGTTCTTCCGCATTCCCTGCTTCCGCACGGAATCGAATCGCCGCGTGCGTCGTTGTATTCATCACTGTATACACAAAGATACTCTCCCGCAAAGTTTCGCTTCCGAAGACGTTTGCGTACGAATCGGCCGAGTCGGCATCCCATTGTCTCCCAGATAGAGCCGACTCGAATCCTGCTCGGATCCAGGCGGGCCGAAGCACCGAGTGCTGAAAAGAAGACTGCCGAGGATTGATTGGCACGCATAATCAACTCGATTTTGCACGAAAGCGTATCAATAGCATCGATTACGTAGTCATAGCATTGTAGATCGAAGTTTTCAGCACTATTTCGGGTGTACGCTTCATGGCGCCCGATAATCTCGGCATCCGGGTTGATTGCCTTGAATCTGGACGAAAGCTCGTCTACCTTAATACGACCGACCGACTCGGTGGTAGCTTCAAGCTGCCTGTTGATGTTTGTTGTGCAAACACGATCCGAGTCTACGACCGTAAGATGCCCGATCCCCGAACGAACAAGAGCCTCCGCGCACCATGAGCCGACACCCCCAATGCCGAATAGGATTACGCGTGTCTGTGCGAGACGTTCCATTGCGGCATCGCCCACAAGAATTGCCAGACGAGCGAAAGCGGGATTCACATTCATTGGATTTCTCCTGATCGTTCTGTCTCGTACTACGAGAAAAAATACCTTAACCCAAGTTTCGAAGTCGAGAGCCGCGGTGCCGAGGGAGAGCAAAATCCTGGCTACGAAACTTTGGTTAATTCAAATGATCACCCCGGAACCGGGTTTTTCATATTTTCAGCACGTGTTCGATGAGCACACTCGCTCGACGGATGGACGGATTGTTTCCGGAAACGAGCTATGCCTGTGATCGACACCAATGCTATAATCCTACTCTCGGGGAGAAAACAGATTTCGCCCTGTGGTGCTCACAATGATTTTTTTGATGGAAAACACCATGTAAGTCGTTGATTCCTGAGCAAATGAAGTTCTATTCGGTGGCTGATGCCGCCACTGAGGGACGAAATCTGATTTTTCTTTTTGAACATCGGTGGCAGACTCCGCCACCGCGGGAGGAAGCCGAGTGGCAGAGTTTGTCGAAGCCGGGTCTTGCCCGAAAGGCGCGCCGTGATACTCAACTGTAAAATGTTGTTTTTCTTACAAGAAATCCCTTGTAAGTCATTGTTTTTGGGTTACTTCGTGCTCGTGCTCCCTTCGACCCCCGCTCAGGACGGCGCGTAATCGGATTCGATGGTGCTCGCAACAAATACTCGATTACGAGTTACGCGCACGAGCACGAGAAGATGAAATTCTTTGGTTGCGGCTTTGCCGCGCCGTGATACTTCACCTCTTCAAGCGGCAATCGCGTATGGTATTTTTCGTTTTCCCAAGACGGTATGCTCTTCAATACGGCACCGTTGTCCTGAAACACCGGCGATACCGCATGGCGATGAAGCAATGCACGGAAAAGGATGAGACTATCGAGCCGGGGGCCTAGCCCGGGTTTCGCAGCCGACACACCAAAGCGGGTTTCCGGACAGACACTATGTACCCGAATTCTCAAAAGAAAGGATCGAAATGAGCGAACTCCCGGCGGCAACATCTCTGAAAAACGGTGTGGGAGTCATAGATCCCAAAGCAGAAACAGCAGAAGTCCTTTCGGGTCTTCTCAACCGTGTAGCCTGGGTAGCAATAATACTGGGCGGTCTCTCAACCGTCGCATCTGTATCGCGGATCGGAACCCAGGGATGGCACCCCAATATCATTCACGACATTATCAGCTACCTGCTGGTGCTGGGGTTGCTTCTTTTTCGCAAAAGATTTCCCGTCCGGGTAGCTGCCATGGGGCTACTCGGAATCGTTGTGGTGAATGGTCTCTTGAGTTTCGCTACTCTGGGACTGGCCACTACGGCTTTTGTCATGCTGTCGGCCTGCTGCAATGTTGCAGCGGTTTTTTTCGGACTTCGCCCCGGATTAGTACTGCTTACGCTCAGCTTGGCCATTTTCGGTTTCATTGGTGTGCTGATCCATTCCGGTTTCTATCCCCCCCCTGTTGAGAGTGCCGGCGAATACCTGCGCAAGCCACAAACGTGGTCTCTTCAGATAACCACCTTTCTTCTCTACACCGTCTCGATGATCGTCGCGGTATCGGCACTACAAAAAAGGCTCTCCAACTCCCTGGTTTTTCTCAATCGGAGTATGAGCGAGCT
The DNA here is from genome assembly GCA_964513105.1 of uncultured Fibrobacterota bacterium. Taxonomy (GTDB): domain Bacteria; phylum Fibrobacterota; class Chitinivibrionia; order Chitinivibrionales; family CAYFVL01; genus CAYFVL01. The sequence continues at coordinate 1,556 of CAZEMW010000310.1, read as the reverse complement.
CAGGGAACGCGAGGAGAAGTATCGGGTGCTTACGGAAGAACTGACCGATGCCGTTTTCACTCAGAAGCTCGACGGAACTCTGACTTATGTTAGTCCGGCGGTTGAGAAGATGTTCGGGTATACGACCGAAGAAGCGATCAAGATGGATCATCGCAAGTTTGTGGCGCCGGAGTCGTGGCCGAAGGTCATTGAGGACATGTCTACGTATGTTGCCCTGGCGCATGAAGGTTCCGTTTCGGTGCCGTTGATGGAGTACACATACGTGCGCAAGGACGGCTCCACGTTCCCCGGTGAACTGAAGATCAGGTTCATGCGAGAAAACGGTACTCCCGTCGGTATGCAGGGGATACTTCGTGACATTAGTGAAAGAAAACGTGCGCAGGAAGAAAACCGCCAGTTGACGGAACGGCTTCGTCAAGCAGAAAAAATGGAGGCACTGGGGCTGCTCGCCGGAGGTATTGCGCACGATTTCAATAACCACCTGACAGGGATAATGGGATGCGCGGACCTCATCAAGATGAACGGTGCCGACAACACTACCCTGGGCTACTCCCGGGATATCATTGCCGCGTCACGTCGGGCCTCCGATCTGACATCGAAACTACTGGCATTTGCCCGCAAAGGAGAGATGCAGCGACGGGAGGTGGACATTCATCGTCTTGTGGGAGAGGTCACCTCTATACTGGCACACAGCATTGACCGACGCATTTCCATACGGCAGCGGCTTGAAGCGCGCCTTCCCGTGGTTACCGGAGACGCTTCACAGCTTGAAAGTGCTCTCCTGAACCTCGGCATAAATGCTCGTGATGCCGTTGGGGAATCGGGAGAGATAGAGTTTTCGACCCGAAGCGTTATGCTTGACGAGAAAGAATCCGAAGATCTGGGGGAAGTAGCCGCCGGGGACTATGTGGAGGTTACCGTGCGGGACACCGGATGCGGTATGACGGCGGAAACAATATCAAGGATTTTCGAACCGTTCTTCACTACCAAAGCACAGGGGAAAGGCACCGGCATGGGGCTTCCCGCCGTTTACGGCACCGTTACTTCGCACGGCGGAAGTATCGATGTGAGGAGCGTGCCGGGCTCAGGGACAACGTTTCGAATTCTTCTGCCCCTCATTGAGCAAGCCGTATCTTACAGCAGGACGGAAACCCGAGCCGTAAAGATGAGGCGATCGCTTCGGGTACTGGTTGTCGACGACGACCCCAATGTTCGAAGGATGTCGATACGGGCGCTTGAAGGTATGGGGCATGTTGTTGATTCCGCGATGGACGGTCCCGGCGCTGTCGAGCGATTCCAATCTTCACCGCATGAGTATGATCTGGTCCTTCTCGATATGATTCTCCCCGGAATGAGTGGATACGGAACATTCCGTGAGATCCAGAAACTGAACCCGGATATTGCCGTTCTCGTGAGCTCGGGATACAGCCTTGATCACGATATTCAGCGCACCATTGAAGCGGGAGCAAAGGGTTTCCTTCGAAAACCGTATCGTATTGCCGAGCTGTCGGAGGCCATTCTGCAAGTGACCGAAGTTCCCGCAGAAATGAATTAGA
>CAZEMW010000309.1:0-5235 GCA_964513105.1 uncultured Fibrobacterota bacterium | reverse complement strand
GACCCACACCTTTAATTTTGGAAATTTCGCCGCGGATATCGTCTATTGGCTCTTTGAGCTGGGAAATCGAGTAAGCGGCATAGCCATAGGGAGAGGAGTTCCCTTTCATTTTGAGCAACTGATCGATTTGAGAGAGCATAACCGAAACCAGATCGTTGCGGTCGAGTATGCCCCGGTAGAGACGAGGAGGTATTCTGAAGGGAATATTGTACCGTTTGTTCACCTGTACAAAGAGTTCGTTCAGCGAAGCATAGTATTCCGGAACGGCGTTTCCCCATTGGTCACCATTGTAAATGATGGAGTACTTATGTAGATACTCGGGATAGTGGTTCCGCAACACCTGCAGGAAGTGACTCTCTTGTGTACCCGTTTTTAAGGTCATCCCACCGCAGACCACAAAATCCAGACCGATCTGCCGGGCGGCCCTGAATGCCGCATCGATATGAGCGGGTGAGTCGGAAACAAATGGAACCACCGGAAGGAGATACATACCGCATGCTATGCCGTTCTTCTTAAACTCCGAAAGCATTTTGAGTCGCTCCGACGGCGGCGGAACGCCCGGCTCGAATCGGGCGGCAATTTCGTCGTCTACCGTTGAGAAACTGCAGCTTACAATTGTTCGAGCCTGCGCATTGATCCTCGACAGAAGATCCAAATCTCGTAAGGCCCTCGTCGATTTGGTAAGCACATGGACCGGCCACCCTCGCTCAAAGAGCAACGAAAGAACGCCCCGGGTGATTCGATATTCTTCCTCGGCCGATTGGTACGCATCGCCGACACCGCCGCCTACAAGCATAAATGAGGGACGAAACGGGACCCGTTTGCGCTTCGGATCCAGCTCCCGCGACAACACTTCGACCGCATTTACTTTGACCTGCACGTCACAACCGAACTCTCCGGGAACATAATACCCTTCGGCCCGTCCGTCGCAGTATGCGCAGTTGTGGGCGCATCCGCGATACAGGTTCATGCCGTAGCGGGAAAGAAACCAGGAATCGGTGGATTTGTATTTGCGCAGGATTGTTTTGGCGGTTGTTTCGGTTATGGGCATGGATGAATTATAATTTTTGCGTCGCCGGATCGGCACCGTACCCGTTCCCCGTTACCCGTAGATCCGTCCGTCCGGACGGATCTACGGGTAACGGTAACGGGGAACGGAAATCACCGGATTTTGAACATCTTTGTGGATTTCGCAAAATCCCCCGCCCGAAGGTGGGCAATGTACATGCCTCCCGCCAGGGTGCGGCCACCGCTGTTTCGTCCGTCCCAAATCTTGCGGTATACACCGACTTTCGTAGGACCGTCCAACAAGGTCGCCACACGCCGCCCGGACATATCGTAGACATACAGCTGCACCCGCCGTCGGTTTCGGGACTGTTTTGTTCCATCCGCATTCCAGGCGTACGGAATCACGAATTCGATGGTGGCTGTGTGAATGAACGGGTTTGGGTAGCTTGGAGAAAGCCGAAAAGCACCCGTATACAGAGCGATTGAGTTGGGATTCTTTGTGGCCACAACATATCCGTGCTTCGTGTCCGAATGCGGTGGTATCGGGATAGTGGTGCTGTCCACAATCGTTTTCGCACCTTCCCTATCCACCCAGAACAGATGCATATCTTTCGGCAGACGGGAGATGCCGTTAACCTGGATGTGCATAGGTTCGTCGGACGGGGATATGGCGACATGCCATTCAAACTCGTCCATTTCCGAAGGAAGATAGCTCTTCGACAGTCTTCGGCCTTCCGATTCGAAATAGAGCTGTGAGAAATTGAAAGCCTGTGGGGGTTCCGGACTTTCATAGTAATGTTTCTTCGATAACCCCGATCGCGCGACACCAAGAAAGTTGTCGGGGTCGCCGGCGTGTTTTCCCTGCAGTGAAACATTCAGCTCCCATTCAACCAGATTCGATTTCCTGGCGAGTGATGATCCCGTGACAAGCGCGGGTACCGTTGGAATTGTGAGGACGGTGTCCGAAATCCCCGGGTTGTAGACCCAGTAGCCTTTCCATGGCTTTAGAGTTTTGGCCTCTACGTATCGGTTTTCCTCGGCGATCCACTCAAATGCGGTGAACCCCTCCGCCAACCATTTGGGAGCGATTTCGTAGGGAACGGGAGAAGATATCTGACTCCATCCACTGCGCCCCTTCTGAATCTTCACCCGCAGGCTATTCCGATTCTTGTACAGTTCGGCAAAATTTTTTGCAGTTCGGTGAAGTATTCTGGTGGAGTCCGGAAAAGCCCAGTATCCTCGGAGAGGCGCAAAGCGTGAAACGTTTCGATAGCCGTCAAGCAGTTTGGTCGGTTCCTTGTGATCGTCCCACTCGTATACCGTTATACTGTTCCCGACAGGAATCGTATCGGTTCTGCCGGTCCCGGTCATGTGCCACATGCCGGACTTCAGCACGGAGCGCGTGGGAAAGCTGGTAAGCGATATCGAAGTCATGTGCGAGGATATCGAGCGGTCCGTGGACAGGTGAATGTCACCTTCCATGCCCAAAGTGTCAACCGCTGCTACGGCATACAGATAGTCGACACCCGGCCTGACGGAATTGTCGTAAAACTGTGTTTTTACCACCTTAAATGAATCAAGCTGAGACGTCGTGAAATCTTCATCGAGTGGATACCAGTATCCCTCGGGATCGGCGGCCCAATCCGTCGAATCGGTTCCCGAAAGCCGATACACCAGGTAATGGCTGAGCGGGAGGCCCGGCTCCAGAGCATTCCACCGCACGGCGATGGTGTGAATTCCCACAGCCTTGGTCGTCAAGCCGGAAATTGCCGGCAAACGGTCTTCGTTCTCACGGGGAGGAGTCCCGGCAGGGGATTGGGTCAACTGGATTTTCAGGGGAACGGCACCCTCGGTCGCGAAGATAAACGCCTCTTGCGGTTCGTATGAGTTACCTCCTGTCGGGCTCCACCACTGATCGGGGAACCCGTCGGCGTGAATACGGATAAAGATCTTTCGTCCCGCGGGTATGCCGGAAAGCCCGAAATGTGAATCGAATATTTCTTCTGAGTGAGAGATCGGAATATACCGATCGTTATCCTTAACAAAAGCCATGATTTCATACCACCGATAGGTATGATGTATTGAATCATACCCCAGGGACTGGCCGGATTCATCCTGAACCGTGCCGTAGACAGTGTATCCGCGAGGAAACTGAGTGGCGGGTACGGAGATCAGGGATCCACTTTTCACTGAAAACACTGTCGACAGATCGAAAGCGGCGGCTCCCCCGGCGTAGGTCCAACCCAGACCGGATGAATAGCCGCGTACCAGATTCTGCTGAACGGTCGTATCCTTTGCCGGCGGAATTGCCGGCACCAGCACCATTCGCCAGTCACCCGGAGGCACACCGCCGGTTTTATATGTGGTCTCATTCGTTCTGGCCAGAGGCGTGACGTGCTCGGGCCAGAGCTGATCCTCATAGTGGGAGGGGGATGCCTTCAGGAGTAATCCGTATGCAAATACCGAGTCTGAAGACAGCATGGTCGGATCTGCCACGGTGAAATCACCATACAGTCTCCCGCCGCGGTTGACGGTAATCTTGTCGATAACTTTCAACGGACCGGCGCTGAGCGTGAATGATGTGTCGCTGTGCTTGTACACTTTGCTAGTCGGAAACCATCGTCCTCTGTCATCGCGAATTTCGAACTGATAGGTACCTCCGGACAGTCCCTGCATTACATATCGACCCGAAAGATCGGTGATCGTTTCCGACCACCCGCAGCCGGTTTCCCGCCACACTTCAACCGATATTCCCGGAATTCCTCGTCCGTCCGACGCCGATACGATGTACCCGGAAATGCCGGCCCCCGTAGTCATGTCTATTCGTGCATTGGTAATCTTTGCCGTATCGCCCAAGATCATTCTCTCGGCTGCATCGTAGGATGTCGCATTCGGGTAGAAGCTCGGGACGAGATTACGATCCGAAGCCACTGCCATGAGCACGTATTCATCCTGTTCGATCCCCGAAATTGAGTAGCTTCCGTCGGAATTGGTGATTACTTCGTATCGTCCGTATACGTGTTCAGGCTCGAAACAATCGTGAAAGCCCATGTCGCCGGTGGAGATGAGCACCACCCGCGCATTTCCAACCGGCATACCGGAATTATCGTGAACCGAGCCCGAAACAACGGCTCCCCAACCGGGGGTATAGTTCGAATCCGGATTCCACGTGGTGTCGGTTGACGAAAACAAGGGGGGACCGAAAACCAGTTCGCCCCATGCCTCGCGAGCGACCCCGAAAACCGAATCCCGTGAATAGGGGGTTGCGCCGTTTATCCAGGCAAGGCCGGTGTATCCCTTGGAGATGTCCGGATCAACATCACGGTAATCGAATGTTGCGGCGATTCGCCGACCCTCGGAGGCGCGGGGCATTCCGGTACCAATCATATTCCAGGGAATCAGCCACTCCTGGAATCGAACCAGACCGTCGTCTGAAACGATCTCTTCGATCTCAAGACCAAAACTCGTGGAAGCCGATTCGCGTGTCATGGATTTTACCGATTGCGAAAAGGGGGTGGTTGAGGTTGAGCTGTAAGTGGAGCGGGTGACCATGCTGTCCTGAAATCGTGCGGAGTATTCGACGTGATTTCGGGTGAGCTGGTAATCCGGGAAAAGATAGAAATGCTCCTCTTCGGACGCCTGAATGTCCTGCAGTGAATTGGGATCGAGGAAGAAATCCATCACATCATTTACATCATGAACATACGGTGAAGATACCGTCGACTGTTCGACAAAAAAGTCGTCGACGACCTCAAAAAGCAGATACAGTCCCTTTTCGCCATACGCGCCCCGTATGTTTACCGAAGCGTCCGAAGGATAATCAAGGGTGTGGGTGGTATTTACACTATATGCATACCCGGGAGGCGACATGCCTGCATCGTCGGGTTCATAAGAAGTGTACTCATTCGTCGAATCAGGGTTACTCCACCAGGCGTTCCAGAAATTGCTCAGAATACCGTCGGCGGCGTCAAAAGCGTGTTCGTCATCAGGACTCAGCTCATACACGGTCATTTCTTCCCGGGAATGATAGGTCGTGTCGGGTGGTGTATGGGGGTCTCGATAGATTGGGGTCGCGGATAGCTTTGTGGTCATTGTGAGAGTATCGTGATAACCCACATGAACGAAGTGGGACGGGTTGGATGTGTTGGTGTCGGGAGCCAGGAATTGGAGGGGGTAGCTTTCGGCTTCTATCTGGATAGCGTACGCCCCAGGATGAAGGTTCCCGAA
>CAZEMW010000308.1:0-5246 GCA_964513105.1 uncultured Fibrobacterota bacterium | reverse complement strand
CTTGTGGGCGGTGCCGGTGCCGACGCTCAGCACGTCGCCGTGGGGGAACACCCAGCTGTAGAAATCCGGCGACAGGTCGCCGCGATAGTAGATGTCGCAGCGGCCGCCGTCGTAGGCGGGGTCGTTTTTGGGCGCCTTGACGATCTCGTGGTAGGCGGCCACGAAGACCCCACGCTCGGAGCCGCGCACGCGCTGCCTGGCCACGGCGGAGTTCGCGCCGTCGGCGCCGATAACACAGGGTCCGCGCCATCTTCCGTCGATAATGGTCTTGAGCATATCCTGCCCCATTAAGACCACATTCTCGGTCAGAACGACATTTTCCTGGTACTTTCCCTTCACGACATACACGGTATCACCTTCATCGGCTTCTCCGAGCGCCGATTGAATGGTTCGGAAGTCGTGAGGAACTACGATTCTTCTGCCTGCGTGCGTTCTCGGCACCACAGCCCAAATGAACCATGATGCAAGAATCACGCGAACGATGGTTCTTGTGGACATACTCTCGTCTTCTTAAGGGCTTAAATTTGAAGGATCACGGATTAAAAGAATTACGCTCCATCAGGACCGCAATATCCAACCCGCAAGGGACAAATGGCAGTCATCAATATACGTTACAAGGAAAAACCTGTCAAGTTTTGACACTCTGCCGTTCAAAAGCATACACCTAAATAAACTTCAGGGCCGCGTGTGTACGCAAGATTTGACACACATAAACGTAATAAATTTCAAGTCGGCCTACCAACTATTTTTTTTGTCTTCTTTGCATCAAATCTTATTATTTAACCGATTGTATCCTTCCCACCGCGGGTTTGTCCCGCAAAAAAGACAGCTTATGACGTCAAAAACGAAGAAAAATGCCCAATCTCTTATCGTCTTCTGTTCTGTTGTGACTGCGCTTACGGCGTACACAGCGCCCGCATTCGGCTTTGGAAAGAACAAGGTCCAATACCGGGAGTTCGACTGGCGGTACCATTCTTTGCCCAATATTAAATCGTATTACCACGGCGATCAAGGCGAACTGCCACTCATAACGGCACTCTGGTCCGAATTGGCCCACGAAAGCCTTCGTGAGGACTGGCAATTTGAGACCAGTCGCCAGATTCCGTTGATCATATTCGGCTCCCCGACATACTTTGAGCAGACCAACGTCATACCAAATATCATACCCGAAGGGGTCGGCGGTTTTACTGAGATGTTCAAAAGCCGTGTGGTGATGCCCTTCAGTGGGGACTACGAAGAGTACCGGCACGTGCTCCATCATGAAATGGTCCACGCCTTTCAGTATGCGATTCTATACGACAACAAGGGTGGCTCTCTTCTTCGTACCCCGACCGTACGGATGCCCTTGTGGTTTGCCGAAGGGACCGCGGAATATCTGAGTTCCGGGTGGGACATATCCGCCGATATGTTCATGATGGATCGGGTCGTTCACGCTTCGGTGCCGCTTCCCGGACCGGAACTAGGCGGCTACATGGCATACAAGGGTGGACAGTCATTCATGCATTTTCTCGAGTCTTCGCGTGGCGACAGTGCGTTCGGCGAATTCCTTTCCGCTTTTCAAAAGACAAAAACCGTTGAAGCCTCCGTCAAGAAGGCCTATAACCAGAGCCTTCGGGAACTTGGCAAAGAATGGATTCAGGAACTAAAGAGGATTTACTGGCCCGAGATCGGCAGACGTCAGCGACCGGACAAGATCGGAAAGCAGATCACGTCGCACGCAGAAGGGCGATCTCACTTCAATCTGAAAGGTCGAATTTCGCCCGACGGTTCACGAATCGCGTATTATAGCGACCGCAAGGATTACACGCGAATCATCGTGACCGACGCCGACGGCAAAACAGTCGCGGAAATCGGCCAACAGGGCTTCGCCGGATTTTTCGAGTCATTCCAGCCGTTCCGCGCAGGGCTGTGCTGGGGCCCGGACAATCAGAAACTAGCTTTTGTAACGAAAAATCAGGGCCGAAATGAGATTCGCATTATTGACATTGAATCGAAAGACCTTTTGAAGACCATCACACCGGATCTGGCCGCGATTTCCCGCCCGGACTGGTCCCCCGACGGCAAAAGAATTGTCTTCTGCGGACTGAAAGAGCACATGTCCGACCTTTACGTGTACGATCTTGATTCTGATTCCATGTCGCGTTTGACACATGATATCATGTTTGAATCCGACCCTCGATTTTCTCCGGACGGCGAGGTGATCGTTTATTCGGCTCAAGACACCTGCGGCATCGCGTCACGAAAACCCAAACCGACTCGCGCCGACTACGATTTGTATTTTATCAATGTGGCCGACAAGAAGGTTACCCGGCTCACCGAAACTCCCCACAGTGAAAAACAGCCGGTATTCGGGCCCGACAGTGTTTCAATTGCCTTCATTTCCGACAAAAACGGCATTGACAATATCTATGTCGGTGAAATCGACAGCATTCAGACGGCCAAACCGGTTACCGATTTGATCGGCGGATGCTCGAGTCCGGACTGGTGTCGATCAGAGGATCGCATTGTATTCACGTTGTTTCAGAAACAGGGCTGGGATATATGGCGCATGGATTCGGTGTCTACCCGACAACTGGAAGAAACCCCGGCGCTTACCAATTGGGCCGAATCACAACTGGAAGGGGCCGAACCATTTTTCTTCCCCGCGGAAATCCCCGATGAAAAGAACAAGGACGAATCCAAACTGGGGATAACCGAGGTTTTGGAGACCGACTCCTCGGAATCCTCCGAGCCCTCCGAAAGCGGCATTTCCGAGATTCCCGAGGAAGAAATCACAGACTCGACAACCGATGTAAGAGCCGAAGAACCATCGGAGGATACCGTCGAGGTAAGCTCGAGGGAACAGGAGAAAGAGAAGGAATCTCTTCAGGATGGAAACAACGATGTACCGACCGATCAGATGATTGCCGGTGTGGGGATGGTCGGCTCAAGTGTCGAAAACGACAGTACCGAATCATCGGAGAAAGATGTTTCTCATTCGGCCGAAGAATTTGACACTACGAAGAACATTCTGGACCCCGACACGCTGCAGAGTAAGGATTACCGACTTGTTTTCACTCCCGATGCCGTTTCATTCGGCTTTGGGCTGAGCACTTACTACGGCGCGGCGGGCCAGGGCATGGTACTCTTGAGCGACATGCTCGGTAACCACCGGATCACTCTCGCCGGTGATTTGCACAGCAGTCTGGATCGTCTCAATTTTTTCGGTTCTTATATCAATTCACAATACCGATTGGATTTCGGCCTCGCCGGCTTTTACAGTCGTGATTACACCATTTCCGGAATCAACCTTCTGGAACGGGAGACGTACCATGATACAAACATCGGAGGTCTGTTTTTCCTCAGATATCCGTTCTCGACTTTCTCTCGCATCGATTTCTCTCTGCATTACCGCAGACTGAACCGGATTCTGGTTGACGGCACTCAGGACGGTGAACCGGTATTCGGCGATACGCTTTCTACCAACCTGACAATGCCGACACTCTCGTATGTGTGGGATAATACGCTCTGGGGATTAACCGGTCCGGTAAACGGAATGCGTGCGAAAACAAACCTCCTGGTTTCACCGGCATTGGGCCCGAGAGACCGTTCGTTCTTTGCATTCGACACTGACTTTCGAAAATACCTTCATATTGCCGGGAAATTTGTGTGGGCCAACAGAGTTGCTTTCGGTGCCGCCTTTCCGATCAACGAAGACGAATCCGCCCGACGATACTTTCTGGGAGGGAATGAAAACTGGTTCAATTACCGAGCAAACAAAGACAACTATGAAGAGAGCCTTCCCAACAGCCTGTACTCAGAGTACATGGTGCCGTTTCGGGGATGGAATTACTTTGATCTGACCGGTACCCGATTTGCCATGCTGAACAGCGAGTTCAGATTTCCATTCCTTCGGGAAATCGACTTTGTCTGGCCGCTACCCATTCGAATTCGATACGTAAACGGGGCGGTGTTCGTGGACGCCGGCAATGCGTGGGATCGAGGAGATCAGATGGAATCGATTCCGTTACCCACGAAAATCTACGGCGGGATCGGATTTGGGCTTCGAGTCAACCTCGGGATCTTTGTTCTCAGGTATGACCGTGCCTGGAAAACGGATTGGAACGACTATGTCAAAGATCCGATCAATTACTTCTCGCTGGGTGCCGAGTATTGAGGAAAGAGGCTATTCCCATTCGATAGTTCCCGGGGGTTTATGGGTGATGTCGTAGAACACATCGCCCACACTTTCCAGGAATTTGACTTTCTCAACTATTGAGTTCAGCGTATCGTCCTTCAGCGGGACAAAACGGGCCGTCATCGCTTCGGTGGACTGGATTGGCCGCAATACCACGCACTCATTCCCCTGCGCATTAAGCAACGGAAGAAGAACAACGGGCATCTGCCAGATCTCCTCATATTCTCCCGAGGCCCGCAGTGTCTGGGTAACGAAATGGTCCACCAGCCGAAGCTTATCAAGGCGATCTCTCGTGAGATAACCTTCTTCGGTCCGGTATTTCGTGCTCCCGACGGTGTGAAGGGCATAGACAACCCGGTTAATCTCATCCACCGAATTGGTTATCAAGGTAGAAATCCGTTCCAGCGCCTCCCAGTCCCGCGGGCCCGATAAGACCGCGGGGTGAGCATACGTGCGGCCGTCGCCCTGAACACCAACGCTTCGGACAGGAAGAACATAACCCTTGTAGCCCTCGGCTTCTGCAATATCGGCAACCAGATTCGAAGTACCCTTGCCGATTTCGACAAAGTCCCGACTTGAGCAGAGCGTTCGTACTCCCAGCCCCGGTCCGGGAAAGGGATGACGCCAGACGAGGTCTTTCGGCAACCCTAGCGCTTCGCCGAGCATCCTGACCTCGTCCTTGTAGAGCTGACTCAGCGGCTCGACAACCAGTCCTTTTTCCAGCAACTCAAGTACGACATCTACTCTATTGTGATGGGTCTTTATTTTATCGGCATGAGCGGTCCCGGCACTTTCTATCGTGTCGGGGTAAATCGTTCCCTGGGCCAGTAACCATTCATCTGCATTCAGGCCGAGATCGGACTGGGCTTTTTGCTGCACGGTCAGGAACGTGTTTCCAATAATCTCCCGCTTCTTCTCCGGATCCGAAACCCCCTTCAGGGCCTCAAGAAACTCATCCGAAGCATCGACAATGTGAAGATTATCGAATCCATGCTCAGCCATGTATTTTGTGATTTCCTGCGTCTCTCGGTAACGCATCAAGCCGTTATCGATATGGAGCCCACGAACG
>CAZEMW010000307.1:0-5257 GCA_964513105.1 uncultured Fibrobacterota bacterium | reverse complement strand
CTTCGTTCTTCATTCTTCATTCTTCATTCTTTGCTCTTTGCTCTTTGCTCTTTGATCTTTGCCCCCCCGGGCATGCTCTTTGCACAGCATGGAAGCATATTTTGTGAAGTCGGACTTGGCTTGGTCTCGAAGAAAGTGGGTGGTGTGATGGAATGGGTTAATCTGGGTTTGATGGTTGTCTGGGCCCTTTTTCTGGTCCTTATCCTTGCCGCCATGTATCGCCTGGTCCGCAGGCCTCGCCCCGGCCGACGAGGTCCGGCCGGAGAAGAGCCTGAAACACCCATGGAAATACTGCGTAAGCGATTTGCCCGAGGGGAGATAAACCGGGAAGAATTTCAGAGCCGGAAAAAAGAGCTTGAGCAGAAATCTCAGTAGTTGCTCATGACTGCCCGCTCTTTGATTCGGTCTTTATCACTACAATTTCGCGTCTACGCGTCTAAATGAATGATGAGGTGCTGTAAAAAAGTTCGCTATTGCAGGGATTGCTTCTCGTTGGCGTTTACGAAATAGATAATGTTTTCCAGCTCCATCTCAAGATTGATGTTGTTCACATAGCAATCGTCGTTTCCCCTCAGTTGAATAGGCGCAAAATTCAACACTCCTTTGATCCCCGCGGCAGTCATGGTATTGAACACCTCTTGTGCCGCCATCTCCGGCACTGAAATGATGCCGACCTTGATACCATGCTCGGATATATAGCGCTCGAGTTCACCTAACGCGAATACGGGCACCGGATGGTTCGTCGGATTGATCTTAGCCGGATCAATATCAAAGCAGGCTGCCAGCTTGATTCCGTCCCGCTCGAATCCGGCATAGTTAATCAGCGCTCTGCCCAGATTGCCGGCTCCGACCAGCACGACCTTCTGAATCTCATCTTTCCCCAGTATAAAGTTCAGTTTCTCCAGGAGTTCGTCTATGTTGTATCCACCTCGCTTGTTGCCGGTGATCCCAAACATGGAGAAATCCTTGCGAACCTGGGACGAGGTCGCGCCAACAGCCTCGGCCAGATACTCGGAGAATATTTTTTTGAATCCCAGGTTTTTTAGTCGATACAAGGAATTCTTGTACTTCGAGAGCCGGGAGATGACTCTTTTGTTCTTCGCTATCATCATGCAACTAGTTCTCCGTTACAGCTTTTCGAAAGTACGGGCCGACCACACAGGCCGACCCGTGGTTCCAAACATCCGAAGCATCCTACCCAAGTTGAGCGAATGCGTCGCTCAGCTCAGGTTCTACTTACGGTACAACGGTCGCGGAGTATACGACGTATGCAGGAGTTCGTGAGATTTCCTGGAGAGCGGTTCTCCAAGGAACTCCTTGTAAACCGCCTGAATTTCCGGATTCTCGTGCGAACGACGCTTTTTACTTCCTGCATCGTCACGATAAATTCCCAGCGTCCGTTTTGCCCGAATCTTATCATTCGCACCGTAGGGCTGTCCCCCACCGCCGATACATCCTCCACGACAGGCCATTACCTCAATGAAATGATACGGCGGTTCTTCACCTTTCTCCACCGCATCGCGGACTTTATCCAGTACCGTTGCGATATTCGACATTCCATGTGCAACCGCCACCCGGATCTCCGTACCGGCAAAATCCACGCTCGACGCTTTAACCCCTTCGAGACCGCGAACCTGTTTCAAGTCCACGTCTTCCATCTCTTCTTTGGTCACCAGAAGATGAGCAGTCCGTAGAGCGGCTTCCATCACCCCACCAGTTACACCGAAAATTGTTCCGGCACCACTGTACTCGCCGAGAACCGAATCGGCTCTTTCCTCGGGAAGACGGTCAAATTCGATTCCGGACGCTTTAATCATGCGGCCCAGTTCCCGAGTGGTAAGAGATGCATCGACATCCTGATGACCACTGGAGAACATGTCCTTTGACCGTGCAATCTCGAATTTCTTTGCGGTGCAGGGCATAATCGATACTACGTACACTTTCTCCGGATCGATTCCCATTTTTTTCGCATAGAAAGTCTTGGCGAGAGCACCGACCATTTCATGAGGAGACTTGGCCGTAGAGAAATTTGGAATCAGGTCCGGATAGTACTTCTCCAGGTAGTCTACCCATGCCGGACAGCATGAGGTAATCTGCGGAATAGCACCTTTGCTCTTGGCAAACCGTTCGACAAACTCGGTACCTTCTTCCATTATGGTAAGGTCGGCACCGAAATTGGTATCAAAAACAGCTTTGAATCCCAGACGCCGAAGAGCCGCGTAGAGTTTTCCCGTCAGCAACTCACCGGGTTCATGCCCAAAGGCTTCACCAATCGCGACGCGAACCGCCGGCGCGATCTGCACCACGCAGTGCAGATCCTCGTCCTGAAGTGCTTCCCAGCACTTTTCATTGTCCGACTTCTCATAGATTGCCCCTACCGGGCAGTGGGCCGAACACTGGCCACATTTGATACACGGACTTGAGTCCAATTGCACATCGGCGGCCGGTGCAATCCTGGTCGACTCTCCTCGTCCCAGAAACTCGAGTGCCCAGACATTCTGAAGCTGCTGGCAGACAATCGCACAGCGCCCGCACAGAACACACTTCTCCGGATTGAGCACGATCGACGGCGTCGAGGTATCCGGGGGAAGATTACGCAACCGTTGTGGAAACGGATGCTCTCGAATTCCGAATTCGGCCGATAGACGCTGCAGCTCACAATCCTGATTCCGGCTGCACTGAAGACAGTCGTTGGGATGCGTGGAGAGGATCAGCTGTATTACCGTCCGACGAACCCGATAGATTTCAGGGTCGTGGGTAACAATCCGCATCCCCTCCTCGGCCGGCGTTGCGCATGCCCGAAGCATCTTGTTGGAGCCCTCTACTTTGACCACACAGATACCGCATGCCGCCCATGGAGGCAGATCGGGGTGAGCGCACAACGTCGGAATCTTGACTTGTACCTTACGGGCGGCTTCGAGAATGGTCGCACCTTTCTCGACATTCACCGGTATCCCATTTATGCTGCACAGAATAGTTTCCATTCCGTTCTCCTTATATTCTCTCTGTATTGTTTCGAGTCGTACTACTGCACCGATACGGCTTCGAACTTACACACGCTGTAACACTCACCGCATTTTATACACGTTGCCTGATCGATAACATGCGGTTTTCGTTTTTCTCCGCTAATCGCATTCACCGGACACCGTCGAGCGCAGAGACCGCACCCGATACATTTTTCGGGAAGGATTTCGTACACGGTAAGTTCTTTACATTTTTGTGACGGACACCGTTTGTCGTCGATATGCGCCCGATACTCGTCTTCGAAGTACCGAAGGGTTGAGAGTACCGGATTGGGTGTTGTCTGCCCCAGTCCGCACAATGATGCTTTCTGCATGGCAAAAGCGATGTCCCGAACTTTTGCGATATCTCCCTGCTCACCCTTACCGACGGTGATCTTCGTCAGATAATCGAGAAGTTGACGGCCACCGATACGACACGGTGCGCACTTACCACAGGATTCGTCTACCGAAAACTGCAGGTAAAACTTTGTCACATCGACCATACAGTCGTCTTCATCCATAACAATCATGCCGCCCGAGCCCATAATTGAGCCGAGCTTCTGAAGATTATTGTAATCGATCGGTGTGTCAATCAGGTCGGCGGTAATCACACCTCCCGACGGGCCGCCGGTCTGAACCGCTTTGAATTTTTTGCCGCCCTTGATGCCGCCGCCGATATCGTATACGATCTCCCGAAGGGTTGTTCCCATGGGTACTTCGATAAGTCCGGAATTGGCAATCTTCCCGGTAAGAGCAAATACTTTGGTTCCCTTTGACGTCTCAGTACCGATCTTGGAGAACCAGTCACCACCTTTGTGGATAATGACCGGGATATTCGCGTACGTTTCCACATTGTTAATAACCGTCGGTTTTCCCCACAATCCTTTTACAGAAGGAAAGGGCGGTCGTGGAATCGGCATTCCGCGATTGCCTTCGATCGATGCCAGAAGAGCGGTTTCTTCACCGCACACGAACGCACCCGCACCGAGACGGATGTCAATATTGAAGCTGAAATCGGTGCCCAGGATTTTGTCGCCGAGAAGTCCGTATTCCCGAGCCTGCTCAATGGCAATTTCAAGACGTTTGATCGCCAGCGGATACTCCGCGCGTATGTATATGTAGCCCTGTGATGCCCCCACGGTGTATCCCGCAATCGCCATCGCTTCGAGCACCGTATGTGGGTCACCTTCAAGAGTACTGCGGTCCATGTAGGCACCGGGGTCCCCTTCATCGGCGTTACATACAACGTACTTGGTTTCCGATTGGACCTTCTTGGTGAGATCCCATTTCAGCCAGGTGGGAAATCCCGCACCGCCACGGCCGCGTATACCCGCGGTTTTGAGTTCCGCGACCACCTCGTCGGGAGTCAAATCGGTCAGCGCCTTTGCCAAGCCGGCATATCCGTCACGGGCGATGTATTCATCGATCTTCTCAGGATCGATCACGCCACAGTTGCGCAATACGATACGAAACTGTTTTTGATAGAATTCGATGTCGTCAACTTTGGCATATTTCTTACTGTCGGCCGATTGGTACATAAGGCGTTCGACCTTACGTCCCTTAATCACGTGTTCTTTTACCAGATCGGCCGCGTCTTCCGGCTTCACATGAACGTAAAAGGTTTCATCCGGAAGGAACTTGACAACCGGCCCTTTTTCGCAGAACCCGAAACAGCCCGTTCGCACAACCTGCGCATCATCTTGTACGCCGTTGGCTTCGAGCTCTCTGTTTAAAGAGTCGAAAAGCTTGTCGCTTGAGGCGGATACACAGCCCGTTCCGCCGCAAACAAGGATGTAATTCTTTAAGGCCATTTTTTCCCTTTCAATCGATATGCGCCCAAAACTTGTTCAGCTGCCCGTTTACACTACTGTCCCGCGGTAATGTCACCGGCGGGTTTGTCGAAAAGATGATCCTGAACCATCCTTTTCTCTACGATATGGCTACGAACTATCTTCTTCGCGACTTCGGTGTCCACATTTCCGTAGATTACATCGGGCATGCCCGGGACCTTTACCTCAGCCATCGGCTCAACGCTGCACTGCCCCAGGCAACCGGTCTGCTTCACCGCGACATCGGTAAGCCCTGCGCTGTCGAGCTCCTCCACAAACGCGTCAAACGTCTGCTTCGAACCGGCCGCAATACCACAGGTCCCCATACCCACAATTATTTCGACAGTTTTCTCACCGTCTCGCCGGGCAAGCTCCGCCCGTTTCGTTTCTCTAATCGCTGCTTTCCAATGCGTAACAACTTCAGTG
>CAZEMW010000306.1:0-5263 GCA_964513105.1 uncultured Fibrobacterota bacterium | reverse complement strand
GTCTAAGGGAGGTATCGATGGTTTCCATACTAATTTTCTTCGATCGCATGGATCCGTCGGGCAGTATCTCGTGTTCTCCACATTTGGTTACCACCACGACATTCTTCTTTCCCTGAAGGTACAATCCGAGAAAATCTTCAGAACCGGGGTAGATTTGCGCCGTGTCGATAAGATTAACCCCTCGGTCAATCATCATGTCGAGAATGTACCGGGTCGTGTCCGGATCCTGAGCGGCGGCGAATGCCCCAAAGCCCAGCGTGGCCACGGAAAGATCGGTTCTCCCTGGTTTTTTATGTTCCATGCACTTTCCTCCATTCAGACTCAAATCAGACAATTCGTCGACTGGTACGTATTCCGACAGCTTCTGCGAAGCATTGATCCGGGGACAGGAAATCAAATATAGTGTCTGTCGGAAAACTCTTTCGCGTCGGCCAATATGAAAGATTATCGGCCCTCGGCGCTTCGCCTGCTATCATATCGCTCGGTCGTGGCCCTGAAGCGGCTTTGCGGACAGGGGCGGCTCATCGAATCCCGGCACATCGTTTGCGTATCGGTGCAGGGGACATGGGAAAACAGGCGAATTCTACACGGGGAGCGGATTATGACAAAGAACGGTTCACAAGTCGTGGTTGTAACCGGAGCGTCGGGTGGCGTCGGCAGAGCCGTGGTGCAACGTTTTGCGAAACGGTCGGGAATGAATCTGGCACTGATCGCTCGTGGCGCCAAGGGGCTCGAGGGGGCCCGGCGGGAAGCCGAGCATGCGGGCGCCCGGGCCATGGTGATTCAGGCGGATGTCTCCGATGCGCAAGCGGTCAATGGTGCCGTGGAGCAGATTGAGCACGAACTGGGCCCAATTGATATCTGGATCAATGTCGCCATGACTACCGTTTTCGGTACGTTCATGAAGATCACCCCCGAAGACTACAAACGCGTAACCGAAGTGACCTATCTTGGGTACGTATACTGTACGCAATCTGCTCTGAAACGAATGATCCCTCGGCATCACGGTACCATCGTGCAAGTAGGCTCTTCGGTAGCCTATCGCGGAATCCCGCTTCAGACTGCCTATTCAGGAGCAAAACATGCAATTCAGGGGTTCACCGAAGCACTTCGGGAAGAACTGACACAAGAGAAAGCCGGTATCAAACTCACGATGGTGCAGCTACCCGGACTGAACACTCCGCAGTTTACCTGGTGTAAAAACACCATGGATAATAGATGGCAGCCGATTCCGCCAATCTACGATCCCGACATTGCTGCAAGAGCAATTGAATGGGCCGCATATCACCCGAAACGCGAGTATTACGTTGGTAAGGCTACCTACAAAGCAATCTGGGCGGATAAACTGATTCCCGGATTCGTTGATAAATATCTTGCCTTAACCGGATACAAATCTCAGCTCCAGGAGGAGCATAACGATCCCCGAAAACCAAACAACCTCTATAAACCGGTGGATATCGATTTCGGGGCCCGAGGCAGTTTCTCAGCGCAATCGAAAAAAGGTAGTCCGCTTGTCTGGCTGATGACCCATCCAACACTCCGCAGACTTCTCATCATTCTGGGGATTGGGATCGATATTTCGATTTGTATGGTGGTGAAGCGATATGCTAAATCCTGTCCACTGTTGCAGACGCGAAAGAAGCGTGCCCTGTTCAGGTGACCTGAAATCGACCACAAACCGGCCCAGGTTACTTTCGATCAGCCCACTACCGGGAATTCGGTTTAGTGCGACTGAGTTCGGCCAACCGAAGAAGTTTGGGTCGATTGTAGCGCTGTGCGATTATGCAGGGAACGTTCGAAACAAGTGCATAGGCGACCATTATCAGGACGACAAACCATCGGTTGTACAACGAGAATATCGGTGATATCACCACAACGGCCCAATGCGCGAGTTCTCCCCGACGCGTTTCTTCGGCGAACCGATAGAGATGATCCGGGTCGTGCGACAAGAGCCGCTTTTTGCTGAATCCACCGTCGAACAACACCGCTCCGTCGGGAAGAAGCCTTTTCCAGGATCGCACCCCAAACCATTTCTGGTATAATGATCCCTCTTTCTCCCATTTTCGTGTCTTATACAACCACCCGGGGCGTGAGACAAGTGACCCGGGAACTCGAGTGGCGATCCAGGCAACCGACAGATGAATGATCGGCCAGGCCGCGATATTTAACACGGTGGTTGTTTTGTTGTTGAAAGAGAATAACGGCATATCCTTATCCCGGTTGCATTTTGCGACCTCTCCAGCGGACCGATTTCGTCACCCGTCTGGAGATGACCGATCGAGTGAATACTATTGTAAAGAATAGAATCAATACTGGGAACAGAAGTGGAGCCAGTAGTCCATAGTTGCCGAGCCGTTTGAGGATTCCTCGGAACTGAAGCACGTACAAAGCATAAAGACATAAGGCAGAAACGAGAAGCTTGCGAGAGCGAGTGATACACGCATATATCAGACCGGTTACGGTGGTGAAGGCGCCGGAGATCCATGCGATCACCAGAAGAAGACCCGAAATGTCAAGCATTCCGGCTCCCGAAGCGAATCCCTTGGTCCACCCCTCTATCATTTCCCGCGGCCCTTCTGAGTACATCCGAAACCAGAGAACGCCACCGCCCATGAGACATGTAACTCGCAAACCGTTTTGCCTGAATATATTCCCCAAAGCCAGGTTCTCAAGGACATGCCGCCGAACCGAAGCGTGACCGCCGCATTTGAAATAGTCGGTGGTGGTGCAGATGATGCACGGACCAAATGCCCCCGATGGGCCCCGACGAGGTTGCGGAATGGAAAAGGCACGAACGCCGGCGGGGATTGCCGCGTTGAATACGGCCGACAGGCGTTCCCAGAGATGTTTCATGCGATGGAACGGCAGAACACTCACCATCCCACCGTAGCGCTTGTATGTCAGAAGGATTCGGCGAAGCCCGTCGGGCTCGAGTCTCGTGTCCGCGTCAAGAAACAGGAGCAGCTTTCCCTTCGCTTTTTGCGCGGCGGTCATGCACGCCCAGGTTTTTCCCGTCCAGTCGGACGGCTTGTGCATCACTCGAATCACGCGTGCCCCTGAGTTCTGCGCAATCTCAGCGGTCCCGTCGGTAGAATCGTCGTCGGCCACGATAACTTCGTTGGGAGGAATACTCTGTCGCTTGAGGGATTTCAGCAGATCTCCGATTCGGTTCGCCTCATTTCTAGCGGGAATAATCACCGAGCAGGAAAGCTCTTCCTCCAGAGTACCTTCAGTCTCACAGCTCCGGATTCGTCCGAAGAGAACGAGCCCGGCAAACCGGAAGAGTACCCCAAATACGATAATGATAGCCGTCATTTTTTTCTCGATAGCAGTTTAAATTCTAAAGAAGTATGAGTACCGGCGGCCCTGGGGGGGTGCTCTTGCCGGGAGCTCTACTCCTGCGTGGAATCAGCGAACTTTGCCGGAATTAGTCCGGCAGCTTCGGGACGGATACTGGAAAAATCACGCAGGAATCGTGCCACATGCCGGCTTCATGGAAAACGGCTGTTCAAAGCAGCCCTGTTCGATTTCAATGCCGATTCAACTATACAAAGATGCTCCATGTTCACCAAATTCCTCGAAAACTGGTGAGGCGAATTGCTTGAATTGTGCACGCATCGGTCTGGTGCTAATCAGATAAATAATCTCAGTATTCCTTGAGAATAAAGCGCATTACAGGTGTTGTGGATATTCTCATACGAGATCAGGTTTCTACGGTCACTTTCTGAACCCGCAGTGCACTGCGTGGAGCCGAATGCCGCAGTGCCGAGGCGTCCCATTTCGCCGACTCAGTATTCAATCTCTCGCCGAAGCATTCGCGTGTATCCGTCTTCGTCCATTGACTGGGTAATTTTCCTTGTCCAGTTGCCGTGTGCATCATAGTTAAGGTATAGAGTTCTTCTCTCTAACTCGTTATCCGAATCGTAGTCCAGATAGAGTTTCGGGTACCCGTCTTTTGTATACACGAGAACGTTCTTGTCGCGCATATCGCCGTCTTCATCGCGAAATGTTTCGCTTACGAGATCTCCTCTCTCATTGTATTCATAGCTGATTGTTTTCTGCAGCTCACCATCTTCATCGAAATCCCTGATCTCTATGAGTTGACCGTTCGCATTGTAGGTGTAGGTCATCTTGTCGTCCAACTCACCGTCATCATCGTATTCCTCAAAAAGAGTCCTCTGTTTTCGCTCATTGTAGCGGATATAAATTCTCTCAGATATCTCAAATTCCGAGAGTACCTCTTTTTTCCCAAATAGAAAGCCGGTTTCATCACGCTTAAGAGCTTCAAAGGTTGAGGACTTCAAATCGTCGTTTTCGAAATACTGTTCACTGAGGATAACCTTTCTCACTGGACCTTTCAGATCAGGCTTGTCTATCCGAAGATCAATGCTCGGGGGAACGAATACATCCACCGTTTGAGAAAAAACGATTGTACTGATCAGAAGAGCAGGCCATGCTTTAATCATGCGAGAAACCTCCCGGGTATGAGGGTTGAGCAGTAACTTGTTACCAAAATAGTTACGGTCCGGGGGCGCGATGCATCCTGAATCCGGAAGTGGGATGGAGTGGGCTGTCGGCAGACTGTGATCTCGGCCTCTATACGAATGAAACGAATAGGTATGGGGGCGGTCGTCGAGGATGGGGAATCAGGCTTGCGGCTCGACCATGCGACGCCACTCGTGCCGCTGAACCTGACCATTGCCGTCGGTGTCGAAAACTGCATATACCTGCGTACAGAGTGTCTTTCGGTCCAGCCCGTTTACGCCTGTTTCCGGTGAATTCGGCAATCCGTTTCGGTCGAATCCGGCATGTAGTTCATCCGCGGTAATGTCGCCATTGTTGTCGAAACCCCACTCTTTCAGCGGGATGTCCTGAAAGTACTCGGCTCGCGCACGCAATCGTCGTGTCCGGTACGTATAGTCCTGTTTGTGACTGCTTTGTCGGGCATGGCAATTGCGGGTTACCCCCTTGCACAATTGGCGCGGTCACCTTCCCGGCATGCCGACCCAGCGGAGTGGCGAAATGATTTTTTACTATAGCTGGATGTTCATCGTAAGAATACTTCTTTCGGGGGTTGTTATATATGTGCTGCTAATAATGCTTTTACGCGTTACCGGCAAGCGAACTCTTTCCGATATGAATATTTTCGATTTCATTATCACCGTGGCGATCGGTACGACCTTTTCTTCTACGATCGTGTCTAAAGAGGTGCCGGTGATTGACGGCTTTACAGCGCTGATTCTGCTGACGCTTATTGCAATTA
>CAZEMW010000305.1:0-5276 GCA_964513105.1 uncultured Fibrobacterota bacterium | reverse complement strand
GGTAAAGTGTTTAGCGTATCCGCTTTCCGAAGGTCCCAGCAGGATGTGAACGGGGGCGGTGGTGTGCGCTACGTGCCGGGCAAGCTCGACAAAATGCTCAATGGGCCACCGTTTGTATTCGAATCCTTTCGCCACTCCCGGATGAATTACCACCGGGCCGTCCGAAGCGATTGTCTCCCATCGTCGTTTCATCAGGAGACGGTCGTCTTCCTGATAGGTAACCCTGAAACCGTCGGCCACCAACTGAAGATTCTGGTCGGTGTCGTGCATTGAATGCGAAATGGGGACCGAATAGTCGTAGAGTCGCTCACGCGCGGATTCTTCGGGGTAATGGAAACCGTACGACTTTCCGGCTACTATCGACGACAAAACCTCTATGGTGAGACGAAAGACGGCAATAGTGTTGGTAAAACTTGTATCGAACCGGGAAAAAAGAAGCCGAAAGATATTCAACCGGCTGAGCGGGCGGACATCATACTCTGAGAACGCCGCCCCCAGAACATCGCAGGCCGAACGCGGAACATAAACCGTGAGCTGCGCATCGGGATAGAGCCTTCGGATCAGGCGAATCGCGGGAAAAGCAAGGATACCGTCACCGATACCACCGGCTATGAAATAGGCCACTCTCGACTGCCGATTGGAGATCGGGGGGTTTTCTTCCCGTCGACGGCGCCTTGAGGCATAGGCTCGCAGGAGCTTTTTAATACTTTTTCTCAACAACTCGTGTATATACCTCGTGGAGAGCCTCTACGGTTTTGCTCCAGGACAGTGTTTCAACCCGACGATGCCCCGCGTGGATAAGTTCTTCCCGCAGAGACTGATTCTCCATAATACCCGCCGCCGCATCGGCAAGGGCTTCACAATCAGTCGGAGTCACATACATTGCCGCATCGCCGGCGGCCTCGGGAAGCGACGTTGTGTTCGATGTCACCACCGGGGCGCCGCACTGCATGGCTTCGATTACCGGAAACCCGAATCCCTCCCGTAAGCTTGGAAACAGAAAAACGCCACATCTTTGATATAATTGCACCAATTCGACAGTATCGATCCGTCCGGTGAAACGCACCCGATCACTCCACCGGCTCTCCGAAAGCCGGACGAGGACTTCATCGGGCTGTTTTTCCTTCGTACCGATAATCACGCACTCGCCGCCAAACCCTCGTTCCGCCAGGATTTCAAAGGCCTTGAGGACGGCGATGGTGTTCTTGTTCGAACTCTCCCCCATGCTCAGAAGGTATGGGTGGGAAGGTGCTTCATGGGTTGGGTTCGCTTTGCAAGCGCGACTGATTTCTTCATCGACAGCGCATGGAAGGACCACGGTTCGGTACTCTTCAACGCCCAGGACGGAATGCACCTGTTGAGCCACATACTTTGACAGACTCACCACCGCCCGGGCTTTCCGAACAGCCCATTTCTGGAGTGCGAAGGATTTGGATTTGGCGATATGGCTCATCTCGGATAGTTCAAGAGCATGCAAATCGTAGATCGTCGCGATTGTGGGGCGGGGTTGTATGTATGGAATCCCAATCTCGGGTAAGGGGCCAAGGGACACGGTCGAATGATACAAATCGTATGTGCCCATTCCGATATGGAAGGGCAGGAGTGTCTGCTCGTAGAGCGAGGCGTACGAAGACGCCGAACGGAGTCGCCGGTAGCGCCCCACCGGGGGCCCTTCTGGAGCAGTCCCGAAGAAAACGACCGACTCTTTTGAGACCGTCCGAGCAAGATTCAGGGACAGGTTTCGAACAAACGTGCCTATCCCGTGGCCGGCATACCGGGATTGCGCAGGACGGTAATCGAAAGCAATTTTCATACTTGTGGGCAGATTTTCTATTCGAACTGGGTTTTGAATCTCTCGAACTCGCTTCGAAGCTCCGCGAGTTGTTGTTGAAGGCTTTCGACCTGTTCGGCCAAATCATGCACCGTTGTACGCCGATTTTCCGGCCCGACAGGCTCTTTGTCATCGTCGTGGACTTCACGTTCTTCGCCCTGAACCACTTCTTCTTCGGGTTCTCCGGCGAAAAGATGCATATACCGGTGTTCCTTCCTGCCCGGTTGGCGAGGCAATTTGGCAACAAACGGCCCTTCCTCGCGCTGCATCAGTTTCTCAAGCGTATTCTCGACTTCCGCCAGATCGGCAAATTCATGCATTCGAGCGGTCCGGGACTTGATTTCACCGGGGGTCTGCGCTCCGCGGAGCATGAGTACACACAGTATTGCGGATTCGGGTGACTCCAGGGAATATTTGACCTTGAAATTATGTTCATATTTCGATACCCGTCCCCCGGCCGTATCCAGTTTCCAGGTCAGTCGCTTGCTTTTAAGAGTTGTAAGCGCCTGTTCCACCCGGGATTCGTCGAGAGTCATCACCGGCTCACGATTTGATTTCTGATTACAGGCATTGGTTACCGCATTGAGGCTCATGGGGTAATACTCGGGCGTGGTAAACTCTTTTTCTACAAGCACTGCCAGAACACGTGTCTCAATTGGTGTCAGTGTGATCTCCATAGGCATTTTCTCCTGATATTTGCGGCAAACAGCCCTCGCCACCCAAAATGCTCTCGATCTCGGAATCCGAGTCCGAGTTCACCGGATCCACGGCCCCCCGCGAGGGTGTTCCCATTGGTCAACAAACTTCGTCATGAGTGCCGATCGGTGCCGATTACTTTTCGAAGATCAACACTCGAGTTCGAGCATGAAACCGATTCAATATCCGAAAGCTGAGCCTTCGGCTCTACCCGGTATTTCGTTTGCTACCGACCGATATCGCAATGTATACAGATAATATAACTGATACCTTACCGGAGCAATTTTCACTTCCGTTCGGCCCGGCCCAGGAATACCCGTGCTACCTGCACTAGGCCCTAAGGGCGTCTTTATTCACAATTTCTTGTCGATACGGCGTCCTTGTGTTTCTACCGCCCACTGGGGCCACACTTAACTGTGTGTAGCCGGTACTTCAGTGCCGGTCCCGCTTTTCTCTGTTTTCTCAGTGTACTCTCCCGGACTAAAGTCCGGGGCACACAGTTGTAATGGATTTTCAAACCCGAAGGACGCTTCTGGTGTTTCTACTGCTCTTGGGGCCACTTCTACCGCGCGAAAGTCCCGGTAGAAGCGTACATTCTGTTTCCGCTTTTTTGCGTGGTCTCTCGTGTAAACCGGCGAAACCTTATGAGTTCTACAGAGTTTCTGAGAGCCGACTGCCGGATGAGGTGAAAAGGAAACAACTGTTTTAGTGCCTCTCCGGAAACGCCCGAAAATGGACGCCGAGTCCCGTTTTTTTTCGGGAAGGTGCCCATTTTCGGCCCCAATCGACAGGTTCATCTTCCCGAAGTTAATTCGGGACTCGATGAACGGGAGTTTTCGGACAGGCACTATTTTAGTAGCTTTCGAGTGCAGCGATTGATACGCCGACGACCAATGCCGGTCAGGGATTCTGGAAAGGAATACACGTATGACTTTAATACAAAACCCGATACTACCGGGATTCAACCCCGACCCATCGATTGTGCGAATAAACGACGACTTCTACATAGCGACTTCCACCTTCGAATGGTTTCCCGGCGTGCAGATTCATCATTCGAAAGATCTGGTGCACTGGCGCTTACTGGGACATGCGCTCACCCGCAGAAGCCAACTGGATCTTACGGGAGTATCGGCGTCATGCGGGGTATGGGCACCGTGTCTGTCGCACGACGGCTCCCTGTTTCATCTGATTTTTACCAATGTTCACTCCCACCATGGGGATACTTTCAAGGACACGCCGAACTTTCTGGTAACCGCACCGAATATAACCGGTCCCTGGTCCGATCCCATATATCTGAATTCTTCGGGCTTTGACCCTTCGATGTTCCACGACGACGACGGCAGGAAATGGCTTGTGAACATGGTCTGGGATTATCGTCAAAAGGGGGTGAAAAAATTTGCCGGTATTGTTCTTCAGGAGTACTCCCCCGAACAGAAGCGCCTGGTGGGGCCGATTCGGAATATTTTCGAAGGCTCCAGCCTGGGGGTGACCGAAGGGCCGCATCTGTATAAGAGAGGGGGGATGTATTACCTTCTTACCGCCGAAGGGGGGACGGGGCTGGAGCATGCCGTGACCATTGCGCGGTCGGAAAGGATAGAAGGGCCATATGAGATTGATCCGGAAAACCCGATAATGACCTCGCGGGACAAGCCCGACATTATTCTTCAGAAGGCGGGGCATGGTTCGATTGTGGATACCCCGAATGGAGACTGGTATCTGGCACATCTGTGCAGCCGTCGGGTGAATGAACGAAGCATGCTGGGGCGGGAGACGGCGATACAGAAATGTGCGTGGACCGACGACGGATGGTTTCGATTGGCGAATGGGACCAATACGCCGGAGCTGAATGTCACGCCTCCGGATCTTCCCGAATGCTCTTTTGAAAAGCATTCGATTCGTGATACGTTTGATCGAGACACTCTCGATGTGAACTTCAGTACGCTTCGTGAGCCCGTATCCTCGGATTGGCTGAGTCTTGCCGAGCGTCCCGGGTTCTTGCGGCTCTACGGACGCGAGTCACTGGTGTCGCGGTTTGATGTAAGCTTTGTGGCTCGTCGGTTCCAGCATTTCCGGTTTCGGGCCCAGACGAGTCTTGACTACGAACCGGAGACCTGGCAGCAGACGGCGGGGCTGGTCTGTTTCTATAATAATTTGAACTATTACTATCTGTTTGTCTCGTGTGATGACGACGGGAATCGGGTGCTGGGCCTGATGTATTCCGATAACGGGAAGACATCGTATCCAAGGGATAATCTCACCATTGTAAATGACTGGAAAAGGATTCATTTGCGCGTGATGGTAGCTGAGCGGGAAATGCGTTTTTTCGCTTCGCCCGACGAAAACTCGTGGCAACAGGTTGGGGATGTGCACGAATCTACGAAACTGTCCGATGAATACACCAAAGGATGGGGATTTACGGGGGCGTTTGTGGGGGTGACTGCGCAGGATTTGCGTGGGACGAAGAAGTTTGCGGATTTTGGGTATTTTGATTATGAGCCGGAGGAGTAGTCGCGGGGTTTGGATAGTCGTGTGATGGGGCGACGGTGGTAGGGAAGAGGAACCACGGAGGGCTTGGCGCGGCACAGTCGCAACCAAGGAAGCTCATCCCTCGTGCTCGTGCTCGTGCTCGTGCTCGTGCTCGTGCTCGTGCTCGTAATCGTAATCGAAGTCTGTTATACACATCTGACGCTGCCGACGACTAGTCGAGGGTAGTGCTGGGGGGTGGGGGGGTCGGGGGAGAGGGGGGGGG
>CAZEMW010000304.1:0-5300 GCA_964513105.1 uncultured Fibrobacterota bacterium | reverse complement strand
AGCGTACTCTCAATACCAACTGCTTCGGAAATATTCCACCCGGCCCCCACAAAAAAACGGGTGCCCCGAAGAGCACCCGTCGTACCATCAAACTCATCGAACGACGAGTTACTTCAGCTTCTTCATCGCAGGCACCGTCACCTCGTCCGGAAGACCGTCGAAAGCGGCCACTACGGTTTTGATGCCTTTTTCCTTCATTTGCTCTTCGGCGCGGATCAGCGGGTTGTAGTTCTGGAGGTTCCGTTCGCCGTTGGGCGCACCGGCCTTGAACCACATTTTGTTAGAAACCGCACCGTACATGAGCGGCATGTACGGAAGGAATTCCGAAGTACCTTCGGTTGAACGATGTGAGAAGAATGCGGAGAACCCGTTCTTCTTTATGTTGTTCAACGCTTCCTTCAGTGATCCCACTCCAAGTTCTTTCAACTCGGCCAGCACCTTTTTCAGGTCCTTACGAGCATCGAGGAACGCCTCGACTTCATCGGCATCGGCCAGGCCGAGAGTGATTTCCGAAGCGAGTCGGGTTTCGGTGAAGGTACCCGCCTGATTCAGTTTGATCAGCACGGAATTACCTTTACGGTCTTTACGATCCGGTGCGGCCAGGAACGGAATGATAAACCGCATCTGAGTTACCGCGGCATCGTCCAGCACGATCTGTACCCGTTCGCCGTACTTTTCGGTCATCAGTCGATGGGCTTCCGGATCGGACTCACTGCCGGGGTCTTCCATCGTGACGAAATTGTTCGCACTCTTCACGATTGAGTAGTCAAATTCAATCAACTCTTCACGAGTTTTGATTCCCTGACCGGAGAACTTGAGGTCATATTTGCCCTCTTCACGAAGCTCGTCGGTTTTCTGCAGTTCGGAGAACGCGTTGTCGGTACCGATTGCGTAATCGGTTTCCTTGAGACCAAGCTGTTTTGCGCATTCTTTGATTCGGTTAAGACCTTCGAAATTGTCGGCAACCGGGAATACAAAACCACGCTCTTTTGCGGTACCGGTCGGAAGACCGTCGCGAACCAGGTTCTTCTCGAACTGACGGAAGAATTTTGTACCGGTTTCGAGCACCCCTTTCACCGATTTGTCACTCATGGAGAAAAAGAACATCTCCTGGACATCCTGCTTTGTGCCCGGAACGTGTTCACCACCGCATACCATATTGAATGCAATATTCGGCATGTAGAATTTCTTCAAACCGCCCTTGGGCCGTATCAATTGCCAGGCTTCGAAACCCGATGCCTTCAGAAGCGTCTGAAAGAACACGGTCGATGATGCCAGGCATGCATTTCCACCCCATTTTTTCTTGTTGGGTCCGGCATTTTCAACCAGTTTCATATCGAATTCGGCAACCGCATCAAGGATATCTTTCGGCTTCCTGATAACGACCTTCTTCGGAAGCAGAGGAGCGATATTCTTTTCAATTGACTTGATAGCCTTATTGTTCGGAATGTAAATCGCTTCATTCTCACCGTCAGAGGTACCTTTGGCGATACCGTTTCGTTCCTCGATTGTCCAGGAATCTTTTCCACTCTGTACGCGAGCACTCATGACTCCTTCGAGCGTAAAAGACGCATACGAAGAAAGAATCTCGCGACCTTTGAGTTTAAACCGAGAAACGACAGTCTCCTTGGGCATCCAGATCTCCTTTGTTAAGTTGTTTCCGTCGGAATGTCCAGTGAACTACCCCGTGTGGAACACGGGGCATCCTACGCCGGCTTTAAGAACAGAAAACTGACTCCCGGTTTGCACGCTTTCGACGCGTCTTCCGCAAAGAGAACACTCTGTTCAGCTCTGGTGCAAGTCCCGCCCGACAAAGGCGGGGCAAGGCCAGGGGTTCCGGCTTAGGATGGGTGTCGCCGCACGAAGTCCGTAATATAGCAAAACCTTTGAAAATACGTTATACAGAGCATCAAATACAAATGCAGCCGACACGAACTCCACCGACCGAATGGCGACGACACAAGAAAAGGCATTGGTAACTGAGAATTACCTCTGTTCGCTCACCCGACCGGGTCGTGAGGAAAACAAGCCGGGGGGTCGGGGAAAACAGGATTGAAGGAATCGGAACAACCATTTTCCAGACATGTCAGACAAACAGTTTAAATGGCCTCCCGCGAGTCGGAAACATTCCACTTTTTGCGCCGGGAGATAACGACACCACGAGACCGATCAACCAAGCAAATCCAACAACGATCCAAGCATTTGATCTTTCATGCGGATCACGGCTGCGTTTGCCGATACCGCGTGACGGGAGTTGGTCTGCCGACCGGCTTCGACGGCGAGGTCGGTGTTCGAACGGCCGCCGGCATTTGAACGTCGTCGAACGGCGGCGACACGTGTTCCCGATGGAGCAGTTTCGGCCTGAACCGCCGAACGCGCACCATACCCGCGAGTATTTACATTAGCAACATTGTGCGCCGAGGTGTTGTTCTGTTGCACCGCGGCCCGAATTCCCGAGACCGAAGAACCATGCATATCGTTTTCTCCCGCGGAGGAAAACAGTCGAACGATGTCGCTACTCTGTGTCTCGAAAGCAATTCCGCGACCCTTCCGGTATAGAGTATACCGATATATCGAACGGTTTTCCACCCTCCATTTTGGTTCCATTCGAGATGTGCCTGCTCGCCCGATACGCGAACGACCCGTTCGAAACCTGCCAAGCCGTTGTTGTTGCCGAGCCTACCGGAGTACCGGCATGGCGACGGACGCTCGTTTATCTATTGAGTCCGGGGGTGCGATATCGGTACGAATCAGCCGCAAGAATATCCCCCAGGCCCGTCCCCCATTGGTGCTCAACCCCACGCAGTTCACTTTAATCGGCGGCCGTAACAATTGGCGTTGCCGGGCGGGGTTTTCCCAGAGAAACGGGACCAAATGCCGGAAGAGACCTTCCCGGGGAATCGACTGTGTTTCAGTAGGGCTCGAGTCCGTAATAGAGGTCCAGTTCCTCGACAAAGAGAGCGCTTTCTCTCATGTAAAGCAAGGTTCTATTCCCACGAAGTTCCGTCCGGATAATCTCGGGAACCGGATTGATCCCGTTGTAACGATAAAAACCGGTCGCTCGTGATCCCGAGGTCAGTTCCCCCGAACGTGATTTTCACCACTGTTGCCGGTCCTCCACTCAACCGTTTCATTTTCACACCGGCCGGCGTAACGGGCGCCTGGGCACTGCACTTCTTTTTTGCCAGGATCGAGAGTACGGCCTCGGCGGTCCGTTTCCCGAGTTCGTGCTGTCCGCAGGCCCGGATATTATGAAATCCTGCAACGGAAGGTCGATTGTGGAGACTACCGCTACTCGGTCGACCTGTTCGGGAAGCCTGCGTTGCTGCTCGCGAATCGACGACCAGACGACGGGGTCACCCCAATGTTCACCGTTCGGAATATCTATACGATCCCCACCGGAAGCCTGGGTATCTTTAAGCCGGCCCGAAGCCGGGAGATGAACGTCTTCATCCGTCGGGTGTACGTCTTCGCTTCGTCCGAACTGGTATCGGAACACCCCTGATACCAGATGATTCCCGCGACATGCCCGGGTTTATTTCAACTTTGTGGAGCATCGCCCCGTACGCGGTGTTTCTCTGCATAACCATGGAGAAATACAGCCCCGATGTAATCTCCAGCATTACTCATCGCTCCCTTTGAGTGGATTCAGTCGCGGGCACCTTTTTTCAGTCGTTCGATCAGCTCTCTGGTATCGACAGTCGCAATTCCGGTCGCGTAATCCGCCATGGCATACGGCAAAACCAGAGTCCCATTGTGGGCCATTGCTCCGCAGGTATAGACCACATTCGGGACATATCCCTCTCGTTCGTTCTCACCGGGCTCCAGAAGCGGCTCGCGAAGGCGACCGATCACGCGCGAAGGATCGTCCAGGTCGAGTAAGACCGCACCGATACAGTATTTCCGCATTGGCCCGACCCCGTGGGTCAGCACAATCCAACCCTCATCGGTTTCAATTGGAGATCCGCAGTTCCCCATTTGCATGAATTCCCAACTGTATGTGGGTTTCATCAAAATTTCGGCTTCATGCCAGAAATGAATATTATCGGAATACATGATGAAAATGTTCTCATTATCCTGCCGAGACAACATGGCATATTTGCCGTTCAGCCGACGAGGGAACAGGGCCATTCCCTTGTTCTGCACCGCCTGACCGTTCAGGGTTATCATGCTAAAATGAAGGAAATCCGAAGTTTCAAGAATCTGCGGCAAAATGGAATTGCCGTCGTACGCCGTATTCGTCGCATAGTACACCGTACTGCCGTCGTCTTCCGTAAATTTTACAAACCGCGCATCTTCGATCCCTTTTATTTCACTGGGTGAATCCGGGAAAACGATTCGTTGTGACAACGTTAAGGACGGATCGAATCCGACCGTGTAATTTGAACGAGCCAGCCACACCATCTCGGCACGGGTCCGTTTCGCATCGACTTCGTCGGCAACACTGTACCGAAGGTGATATCGTAAACTGCTCTCAAGATCTGGGAAAGAAAACGGATCACCCAAAGCATCCATAACCGTTTGGGAAAAACGATTCAGGACCTTCATCTCCGACAATTTCTGCGTGAAACAGACTTTGTCATAGGTGGCGCTGGTAATCTGATCCGGGGTATCGACAAACCGCGATGGTGGACGGATCGTGATTTCACAATCTTTCGTGATCACGCCCGAACGAAACGTAATAGCGGAAATGTGTCCTTCTCCGATCGCCCGAAGACTCATGACAAACCGGACCGATCCTTGCTCAATCCCCGTCTGGTCGGGATGCGGCACTATTGACGGATTAAACAAGGCCGCCGACTCGAGTGCATATTCGCTCGTGAAATACGATCCGATCAGAAGTTTCTGATCCTCGGTCGGCTCAAGATCCGTCATCAGGTGAGGACGAACCAATTCGAAGTGGCGTGTCAGGATATCGTTAATGTCCAGGTGCCGTTCGGCAAAATCCTTGATTACACTTCGTAACTCTTCGGTCACTTCCGAAGGGTTGAGCGCAAGGACGCGCGCGAGTATTTTCACGATACGATTTTTGTCGGTTGGAACAAACGGTCGGATTAGGACACGAGTGCTGTCCGGATTGATTCGAATCTTCGTTCGTTTTGCCAGAGTTTGCCGCAAATTCATACCTGCCGTCCATTCTCCCCGCTACCGTGAGATTGCTTTCCATACGAAAAAATAACCCAAAGCCATTGGGGATTTGGGACTACGGATTGTTCTAAGCCCACGCGAACCCCGAACCCCGAACCCCGAACCCCGAACCCCGAAAAAAACCCGAGTACCGCTTCGCTGAGTACGAGTAC
>CAZEMW010000303.1:0-5304 GCA_964513105.1 uncultured Fibrobacterota bacterium | reverse complement strand
GGCCAGAACATTCTCGGCGACCGTCAGCTTTCTGAAAATCGATGCTTCCTGAGGCAAATAGCCGATACCCATGCGTGCTCTTCGATACATAGGTCTTCGGGAAATGTTTTTGCGATCCAGAAATATTTTTCCTCTATTCGCTCGAATCAGCCCCACAATCATGTAGAACGTAGTGGTTTTGCCCGCACCGTTAGGCCCAAGCAGCCCCACGACTTCGCCCTGGTGAACGTTTATGGATACGTCGTTCACAACCCGACGTTTGCTGTATATCTTCATCAGATTCTCGGCTCGTATTTCTCTTTTTCCATCCGTCGAAGGAGCGCCGGCATCCTCGGCAAGAGAAGTCATATGCCGTTTAGATTCTATTGTCGATGTTTGAGTCATTTTCGAAAATTCCCTGTCACCCCCAACTCAATACCTCCCTGGAAAAAAGGATAGTTTCGTCGGGTCGAAGTAAAGTCGTTGTACCAGCCAGCAAAGATTACGCCTAATTGAGTGGAATCGTGACGGGATATTGCTTCCAGATGAAATCATAAATGATGAACCGCCGGGAAAGAAGTACATCCTTTCCAAAATAACTCCGAACGACCGGGGTTCTGCAATACTCGGGCCTAAAAGAATGCATGAATGTAATCAAACACGCCGACGAGCCGTGTGCGGGGTATTCAGGTACTTGTCGGAATTTCCTGATTATGGTATTCTTATGTAGTGTCTGTCCGGAAACCCGCTTTGATGTGTCGGGACTCGATGAACGGGAGTTTCCGGAGAGGCACTATGTAGATTCCGAGTGCTTTCGCGGGTGTGAGTTGAATGTGGTTCACCCACCCGCAGGTCGGCAACCCGGTCAAATATTAATTAGAATTCTCTTTTTGTAGACAAATCATACCCCTGAAAACGTGGATTTGTCGGACAAATAGTCATATCACCGACCGGCTCGAATGACCGAAGCTCCTCTTAACGGCACTCCCTGGTCAACACGAGTCGGCATTGGCCACGCGAAAGATGTGGAGGCGCAATGAAACTGTTGCTTGTCGACGACTCGTCCACCATGAGACGAATTCAGAAAACCCAACTCTCTAATCTGGGTGTATCTACCGTGCTCGAAGCCGAAAACGGTGAGAAGGCACTTTCGGTACTAAGCCAGAATATGCCCGTCGATGTCGTCCTTCTCGATTGGAACATGCCCGTCATGGACGGGATTACATTTCTACGCCAGGCTCGCGCAAAACCTGAATACAAAGACGTGAAGATCATAATGTGTACCTCTGAATCCGAGAAAGAAAGAGTTGTTGAGGCACTGAAAGCCGGTGCCAACAATTACATTGTGAAACCATTCACACCACAGGCGTTGAAGGAAAAACTGGGTATTTAGCGTCGTATTTCCCTCTTTTTTCAGATTTTTGTCGCATTTTTCAAATTGTAATTGACCTGCCTCGGAGCATGACCCATATTCCCGCTGACAGGTTTCGTCAATGCCGAACCCGGTTTCCGGCGGCTGTCCGTCGAAAGAGTTGGTGAACGAAATCTGTTGGTTGTAATGCGGCCGGGCGCTGCATTGGGTGTTTTCATCAACTTTATGTGGAGGTTTCCGAGGTATGACCGAGCGTGAATGCGGTACGGTTAAGTGGTTCAACCAATCCAAAGGTTACGGGTTTATCGCACGAGACGCCGGCGACGACGTATTCGTACACTTCAGTGCAATTCGAGGGGATGGATATCGTAACCTCGAGGAGGGGCAGAAGGTCGAGTTCGGTGTTGCACAGGGCCAGAAAGGTCTGCAGGCTCAAGATGTGAGTGTGGTGGCGAGTTAACGAACGATAAACCTGCGTTTTTCGGATAGAACCGGCGCCCGACGAATTACTGCGATCGGGCGTGTTGTATTTCAGAGTCCCGACGGAAAAGACGCGGACGGGTCACCCGGGCGGCCTCACAGGTCTTCCGGCACGAATTCTGTCACTGTTCACGTTCCGGCATCCAGCCGGTACAGCGATTCCGCGCCGGGATCAAAAAAAACCGACAAATCCGAAAAAATAGTTGCATATATACAGTTTATTTAGTACATTGTAAGTACTACAAACGTTATGCCATTAGAAATGGTAGATGTGTGTGATGATGATGGGGTATCAGGCGAAAGCCTGATCGGGAAAGCCGGCGCAATGCCGGCTTTTCTTATTTAGAGCCTGTCCGAAAACCCCATTCGGCGCGTAGAGCGGCTGCGAAAGCGGGTTTCCGGACAGACACTATTTATACCGCAAAGATTTTACCATTTCCCGTCAAACGGCCTCTGAAAGCTGCTACCGAAACCCTCGTTGGATTTGTTTTGAGCGCGGTTCTACTCCAGGCTGGTATCCTTCCGAACTTTCAACAGGGTGGGCATACGGTCTCCGCCGAACGGAATGCGGGCACTCGGCCCGGAGCAACACGGCGGCATCGGCCCGGATCATGCCGGCACCGATTCGCGATTATCACGCTATTATGGCCGTTGATATACTGAAGTAAATCAGCAGTCCACCCGCATCCGCAATCGTAGTGATCAACGGACCACTGGCGGTTGCGGGATCCAACTTCAATCGTGCAAGAACGAACGGTAAGACCATACCGACGGCGTTACCCATAATCACAATTGTTGTCATTGATAACGCGATGGCAAGCATTATATCAAATCGAAACCCGCCGCGAATAAACCCGAGCGTGCCGCCGATTACTCCCAGCGTGAGGGCAAGAAGAGCCCCCACGGCAATCTCCTTTAAGAATGTTCTTCCCCATTGGTCAATAGAAATGTCTCCGGTGACCAGCGCACGAATAATAAGCGTAGACGACTGTGCCCCCGTATTACCGCCACTGGCAATGAGAATGGGAATGAAAAACAGGAGAACGACCATTTCGGCGAGACGTTCTTCATACGCGGCGATAACACCGGCGGAAACGAGGTTCAGAACGACAAGCATGATCAACCAGCTGATTCGTTTCATGTAAAGTGATCGTACGCTCGCGCTGTAATAACTCATCTTTAGAGGTTCAACAGAGGCCGACTTGTGAATGTCTTCGGTAACCTCTTCCTCCGCCACATCCATAACATCATCAAAGGTGACAATGCCAAGTAGCACACCATTGGAGTCGGTCACCGGAAGCGCTACCAAATCATATCGCTGCATCATGCTCACCGCCATTTCGCGATCGTCAAATGCGGACAGGCTGACAAACGAATTCTCCATAAGCGATCCAATTGTCACATCGGGCCTGGCGAGAATGAGTTTACGCAACTTGAGATCGTCGAGCAGTTTTCCCTTTTTGTTTGTCACGTAGATCATGTTGATTGTTTCGCTGTCACGTCCGATCATCCGGATGTCCTCGATGGCCTCATATACCGTCATTTCCGGAAACACCCGCACGTAATCAGGCGTCATGAGACGACCCACGCTTTCTTCGGGGTACCCGAGAAGTTGTCGCGCCTCGCGAAGGTCCTCGGCTGATAGCAGGGCCAGCATTTTCTTGGTCGCGACCGCAGGCATCTCTTCGAGCAGGGCGGTTCTGTCGTCGGGATCAAGTTCGGAAAGAAGGTGCCTCGCTTCGGCATCGGTGAGATCTTTGAGCAACGCGTCCTGCAGTTCGGGTAGCAGATGAGAGAATACTTCGGCCGACTGGTCTCTGTGGAGAGACCTGAAAAGAAGAATCCTATTGGATTTTTCTATTTCGAACAGGAGTTCCGCCAGCTCCGGCGGCGGTACGTCTCTCAGGACATCCCTTACCCCCGACCAGCTTCTGGTATCTATTAACTGCTTGAGACGATCGGTTTCCATTGCCGGTCCTTCCTGCTATCTGATTCGCGGTATCCTGAAATCGACAACGCACGGCCGGATTCGGGCGCTACGCCGGTGACAATAACGGTGGGACGAGATCCCCGGGCCGCCCCAGTTGCCATTCCGGGAGGTAGTGCGGGTGGTAAAATACTTCCACGCCGGCCTAAGCCGACGGAGGCATGGGAGTATTTAGTGCCTTCCGAAACCGGGCATCTGTCGGTGCATTCGATCATCCGACGTTAGCACATTGCTAATTGTCGGGCTCGGCGTTAGAACGCGACCTCTATGCGCAGCGCGTATTCCAAATCGGGGCTTTCCGCGGAAATTTGGGGCAAATTGTTCATACCGCGAAGG
Source organism: uncultured Fibrobacterota bacterium (assembly GCA_964513105.1). Lineage (GTDB taxonomy): Bacteria > Fibrobacterota > Chitinivibrionia > Chitinivibrionales > CAYFVL01 > CAYFVL01. The sequence goes on along the minus strand of CAZEMW010000303.1, from coordinate 1,150 downwards.
TACAGGATGAGATTGGTGTTCTGGAGTATGTTGTATGAATACTGTAACGTTACAAGGAGAAACTCCCTTGGAAAACTCCCGATCCCCGTCGCCGATGCGCTCATGAGATCGTTTATTGCGTATCGCACCGAGAAGAACCCGTTGTGTTCATCCCAGAGGGGATCCTCCGGAGCACCGGAACATCGGTACAGATACTCACCCGTGAAAAACCATCGGTTGTTCACTGAGTAGTCGGCCCCGACCATCCCTTCGAAATACCGAGTGTCCACTCCGCCCGCAAAATGCTCTACCGCCTCCAGATACCATCCGGCTACCAGATCACCCTTGACCCCCGCTCCGACCAAGTATTCTTCCTCCGCGGTCACCGAAGAGTTTCCCTCGACCAGACTATCCTCGATCGGAACCGCTGCCTCGTCGGAAGCCGTGCGATACATCGCAATTACACTAAGGTCCATATCAAATAACGTGCCGAAGCCTTTTGCGGCAAGTGTTGCCGAAGTTTGGGGTAGGGGTAGCTGAGCGATAATATCAATGCCACTAAGCATTCCCAGGGGTACTCGAACAGAGGCGATATCACTGCCTCGGCGCCTGAACGCAACATCCAGTACATCAACGCTCGAAAAAACGTCCAGCGGCGAAAACAGCATGCCCTTGCCAAAATTTACGATCTGTCGACCCAGAACCACGTCGGCAAACGGCAAGTACAGCGATAGATACAATTCACGGAGATCCACCAGAACCGGCGCTTCGCTGAAAACAGGAACCCTACCCGACAATCCACTGAACAGCGATTCGGCGTGAGATCCGTATAGAGTGATTACATCGGCGGCGGCACGGACCTTCGCCTGTTTCTGATTTCCGTTCTCCGCCACGAGAGTCAAGAGACTGGTACCCCCAAAATACGCGGTGTCTTCGGTATCCGACCGAAGCGTGTGGTAGAGATGCAGATCGGAATAAAGCGAGCCCTGGAAAACCACACCCGGTCGGGTATCGGCATGTCCCCCAACCCACATCGATACCAGAAGAGCGGTTGCCGTAATTATTTGTTTCATTGTGATCTCCTTGAGCCGCCGCGTTACCGTCTCAACCACCGCATTGTGAACATGCTTTCATCCACGGGTATGTCCAGCTTGACGGAACTCATGCTGAA